>JADFXY010000100.1:0-12477 GCA_015233355.1 Deltaproteobacteria bacterium
GTTGCTTTGTCCAAAATAAAGGATATGATCCGCCGTGGCGAGATTATGGACGGCAAGACAATTCTTGGAATTTCGCTGCTCTCAGGCGCCTTGGACTGAAATCGGCTGTAATTATACCGCACCCAAAATGAAAAAGACGTCGGTTGGTGTTACCGGCGTCTTTTTTACTTTACGGTTAAGTTTGTCGGCCAGGTCACGTGCGGCCGCCATTCGTTCGAACTACTGGTCAATAATTGTGACCCGGCCGGGTGTTTCATCAGATTCCGGCCCATACTGGAAACTCCTTATGCTTGGGTCATATTCGTTGGAGTCATTGGGAACAAGGAGCAAGAACAACATTGCCGATTTTTTGGTTAAAGAGTTTCTGGTCGCCCCTGCCGGGACTCAAGGAGTTGACGTCCGGGGGTAAGATGTTTGACCCGTTAACTAATCTGTTGATATACAACGGAAAAAAATAAACATTCTCTCCCTTGCCGTTGACCTGCCGCGGCTGCCCTCATGAGACAAGCCGAGGTTTTGACCTGTTTGTTGGGGGCTCTGCCTTCAGGTAAATAAATTCACCGTACCGCCTTTACCAGTGGCTTCAGTGGCCATCGGGCCGGCGGCGGAATTGAGCAGGCTCATTATAGCATTACCTTCCTCTTTTTGATTATCGAGGCTTTTCTTGGCCACAGCAGTACTTACCTGCATGGATAGGTTCTGCTGGCTCATGGCCGTAGCCATCCCTGCGATCGCATTGTTAAGGTCCATCCGTTGGTCCTCCCTCAATACGTACTTTTAATGAGAAGCTTCCTTGCTCCTTGTCCCCTATGACTTAAACAGGTAAAGCAGGGAGTTCTTCAAATTTGGGGGAGCGCCAGTGTGTGCATCGCGAGCCTTGCCGGTATCGGCCATCATATCTTTGACGGTTTGCTTCATTAAAGACTTGGCCGATTCAAAGTCTTCCAACGAGGTGGAAGCTGCAGTCATATTTTGAGCGATGACCGCTTTGGTGGAGGCTTGGGTCACACTGACCGAATCGGAAGATTCCTGAAGCTTGTCTGTAGAATCTTCTTTGTCCGGCGCCTTTTTTCGGCTGACCGGGTCGGTCTTCCCCAATTCCTTTCTTATGTCGATGATATTGGAGATATTTTCGATAACCACGGCTGATCTCCTTACTGCTAGATTGTTTTGTGACCCCTTATAATCTTGACTGAACACTAACATAATTTCGAGCTATTATCATCACAATTTTTATCCCTTAATACTAATTCGTCTGGGAGAGGCGCCGGGGGGCAGCGACCCTTTGCCGGGCCCATAGGGTGGTTGCTTTTTGGGTTTATCGCCGACTTTTTCCGGGCCGAGAGTCGTCTTGCTTTCCTCAGACTTAATCTCGGCTTTGGCCTGACCGCTTTTGGTGACCACAGCCTGCCAGGCCTCCCGAAGGTCAGTCATCAGGACCGTCACCTGATCGATCTCGTCCACTCGTTTTTTCAAATTGGCTTGAATCAAACGTTGATTCATGAAGGTGTAAAGATTGGCCAAGTTGGTGGCGATTTCTCCACCCGCATCAAAATTCAAGGAACCGATCAGCTCAAAAATAATGTTTTGCGCTCTGATCAGGGCATTGTGGGTCCCTTCCAGTTCCTTCGCAACAACCTTTTGCTTGGCCAGGTTAAGGCTCATCAGGCAGGCGTCGTAAAGCATAAGGATAAGGTTCCCGTGATCATTGCCTTCGATTTGCCGCCTCAGGTATTCTTCACGAACGGCTTTTTGATCCATGTTGAGACTCCTTCCGTTTTTGTGTCATTAAATCTAAGGAAGTTCCTTCCTCTTTTTCGATGGTCAGCGGTTATCCTTAACCTGTCTTGGAGCTGGAGCTACTTGTGGCCCCGGTCAGACTACTCATGGCGGCAGCCTGACTGTTGAGCTGGCTGATGGCGGTTTCCATGGCGTTAAATTTACTCTGAAGAGTCGATTGTTGAGCATCCAGCCTGGTTTGGAGGTCGGAGATGCGAGTTGTGAGTTGAGTAATGTTCTGATCGATGGTTCCATTGGTCGTAATCTGGCTTTGCAGGAATCCCCCAACGTCGGTATAGGTCCCGAGGGCAGTATCGAGTTGCCGGGCCAGGCCATCGGTGGAACCGGTAAGTTTCGTAGAATCATTGGCGAATAGCTGGTAAACTTTGTCTGGATTTGCTTGAAGCTGGGATAGGAGAGTGTTGTTTTGTTGTAATGATTGCTTGAGATTGTCTGCATAGGAACTGGTCCCGTCCGGAGCGAATAGCAAGTAACCCGCTTTTTCATCGTTATAGCCGCTAACCGAACCGGGGCTGATACCCAGCATCGACAGGGAATTACAACTAGGGTCCAGCCCTGTCACCGCGTTAGTGGTGATGGAACGCAACGAACTATAGAGCCGTTTTAGGGATGAATCGGACTGAATGAACGTGTAGCCTTTATATAGATCATGATTGTTATTATAAGTCGTAATTTGGTCATAGGTCATAGAGCTTTGTTGAGTAGTGGTCAATGGAGTCAGATATGTCTTTTGCGTGTCATCTAAATAGGGCGGGTTAAGGGTTTGGATCATGTTGTTATATTGCGCAATGAAATCAGACAGTTTACTAATAGCTTGGTCGGTATTCGTTTTCAGCGTAATCGACTCGGTGGCGGTCGTCTTGTTGCGCAGGTTTAGAGTCACCTTGGGAATAATGTTGGAAACGGAGTTGCTCGCCCTGGTGTATGACACTCCGTCCACCGTAAATGCCGCATCCAGACCGGCCGTGCCCATCGCCACCTTCGCCGGAGCCTCTGCCTTAACTGAGGAGGAACCAAAGTAACCGGCCACGAGATTAACCCCGGAGGCGGCATCATCGGCCAAACTGAACCCTCCGGTGTGCCCGGCAGTCGAGGAAACCACGGAGATGCCGCCGGAACCGTTGGTCGTGGCCGTTACGCCGGCGCCGGAGGAATTGACGTCGGAGGCGAATCTGAGCGCATTGTACTCACTGGTATTGCTGCTGGAGGCTCCATTGCCGACGTAAACACCGCGGTTGGCATGAGCTTCGATTTCCTTATCTGACAGCGCCTGGTTATAAAGGCCCAGTTCATCAACCTGGCCGTTAAACCCGTTAGTCAGGGCGGAGCTGTTGCCAATGACCATGTTGGCTCCGGAGTCTACCACCGACTCCCCGGCCGCCCCGGCATTGCCTTGGGCCACCATCGTGCCGTTGACGTAGATTTTCATCTGGTTGGTGGCCTGGGTGCCGTCATAAGTGACCGCCACCTGTGACCATTGGGACGCCGCTGGGGTGCTGCCGGCAGGCGCGGTCAGGGTGTGGGTGCCGCTGGCCGTCTGTACGGTAAAGACCATCTGATTACCGGCATTCATGGTCACCTTGAAGCCGTTTGCCCCGCCGCCGGTCTTGTCGATAAGCACTCGATCCGTGCTTCCGCCGGCAGTGGGGTTAACCCAGGCCTCCGCGCTAAAGGCGGTTTTCCCATTCAGATTATTGACCGGGTTATTGTTGACCAATACGTTGTCGCCCGCGGCGTTAAATTGGAGGGCGTTGGAAAAGGCCCCGGTCGTGGTGGAGGTCGCCCCGGTAATGACGCCGTTGTTCCCCTGCCCGGTGGCGTCTACAGCCTGGCCGGCGGTGCCGTCACTATTGAAATGGTACAAGGCTAGTCTGGTCTTGTCCGCAGGAGCCTTGAGCGCCTCGTCCGTTTCATCGACTTCACCCAACGGCTTGCTGGTCAAACCAAGTTGGGAGAGAGAGTCGGGTTGGTCTGTAGAGTACATGCTGAAGCTGGCATTGGCCCCGGAACTCATGTTGAAGAATCGCAGCGAGCTGTCGCCCTCTTTGACCACGCCCACCGGGACCGTGCCGTTGTTCCATTTTGATGAATCATTCCACGCCTTCACAAACGAATTGATATCTTTAATCGTGCTGCCGGTATTGTTGGTCCAGGTGGACAATGTGCTGCCATTTGTTCCGGCAGAAACGTAAATGGTCGTTCCTGCTTGAATACCGTCGGTAAAGTTGACCTGCCCCGGGGTAGCCTGGTATGCCCCGGACTGAGACACGGCAGAGATATTGATTTTGCTCCCCGTGGTGGCATTTTCCGGAGTCACGGTGATGGTTTCCGCAGCATGGGCGGCGTTGCCGGCGGTCCCCGTCAGGGTGGCGGAGTCAGGCTCCTGAAGATTCAAGGCTTGTAAAATATTGCTGGTATCATCGGCCGAGCCCAAGGTGATCCTTTGAGTGTTGGTTTTGACCGTATCCATATAGGACGTCAAAGTAAATTTCTCTGAGTTTGGGTCAAACGAGGCCTTGACATTCGCTCCGGAGTTGTTGATTTTGGTTATCAAGGTATTGATGGTGTCGCTATTTGGCGACACATACAAGGTCACGCCGTTGATGGTAAAAGTGCCGGTGGACGGGGTGATTTTTAATCCGGCGCTGACCAGCGGGCTGTCGGCAGATAGAGACCCGGCCGCCACTCCGGCTGTCTGAGTAGCGCCGGCGGCATCGGTTAGCTTGGCTAAGGTCAGGAAGTCGCTGGTGTCCCCGGTGGCGCCCACCGTAATGGCCGTGGATCCAGGTAAGGTATTGGTCAGGTCGAACTGGTTGCGGGTGGAATCGTAAGTAGCCGTCACATTGGCGCCGGAGCTGTTGATCATGGCCAAGACGTCATTGACGCTCATGCTCTGGTAGTCTTGTATTGATATCTGCTGTCCGTTAATGGTGAAGGTACCATTGGTCGCCGAAGAGGGCGCCGTAGCCAAGCCGGCGTTTTGTAGACCCATCACCGTAGTATTCAGGCTCCCCGATGAGGCCCCGGTGGCTCCCACGACTGTTGTACTAGTGGCTTCACTCGCCGAAATGGCTGCGGTGGTCGTCACTCTGGCTGTGCCGGCCATAATTCCGGAGGTTGAGGTGCCGAATGAAACCCCGCGAATCAGTCCGGTTACCGGGTCATTCATCTGGTTCAATAATTGACTATACCCGCTCGCGTTGATCTGGGTGGTAATGCTTGACGAGGCGGATGCCGTGTCGCCCGCGGCGGTAAAACCCAGCGCTCCGGCCGCTGATGAACCGGTATAGTTGACGGAGATATTGCTCTGGCTGCCCGGCGTGGTATCGTAAATGACAAATTTTCCTTTATCGCCTGCTCCTGATCCGGGAACGCTCCTGACCGCCACATAAGCCACATCAGTCGTCTGTTTGGCCTGGTTCATAGCCGCATTCAGTTTCGTCTCCATACCAGCCGCCACCTGGGCCAGAGAGGTGGTGTTGGCCACGGCGGGATCCAAAGTTATTTTGGCCTCGGTCCCGTCTACGGTCACGTCCAAGACGTTGTTGTTGCTTTGAGAGCTGATGGTGGTGCCGATGGTGCCGGAGACGGAAGCTGAACCGGCCGAGGAGCCGGTCAGCGTCTGAAACCCTCCGCCCCCTGCTCCGGTAAACGTGTCCACGGCGGAATACACACCGCCCGTGTTGGAAATGGTGATGTTGTGGTCCCCTTCCAGGTTAACCGGGGGGCGCCCGGTGATGGTGGTAAAATTCGCGGTGTTCGGGGCGTTGGCTGATAAGATGGCGTTAACGTATTGGCTTCCCGTGGTGGCGGCCTGGGCCACTTGTGAGATGGACACGGTATGCATTCCAGGTGAAGCGCCAACTTGAGCCGTAGCCGTGACTGCTGACTGGTTGGAGGAATTGGCCGTCATCGACTCCCAGGTGGATTGGAGTCTCAGGTTCAGGGCGGCGTCGTTTAACGATAACAATTGCTTGTTTAGGCTTGTGAATAAGGTTTTCTTGGCCGTCAGGTCGGCTTGCTGGTTCTGAAGATCAACTAACGGCTGCTTTGCTACCGTCATGATCTTATCGATAACCGACTGTGTATCCATGCCACTGGCTAATCCACTTAATGTAATAGCCATGATCCACCTTCCTTTGGTCGGGCTCCGTCTGCCCGCGAATAGTTCCATCTGAAACTGTTATCGGCTCATTAAATAAAATCTTTAGCCACAAATGGAATAGTTTGCAAAAAGGTGACGATTAATCCCCTGGCCGGGCCTTAGTCGTCTATATAATCCGGCGCCTGAAGACGTGAGGGCCAACCCAACGGGAAAAAAGTTCCTCCTCGGCCAGCCTTTCAAAAATTATCCACGCCGCCGGATATAGGACATAATATTAAGTCTTTACAGTAATATATCTTCTATTCTGTGTCAGATACAAAGCTTGTGGGCGCCCTTTTGAGTTTTGATATCCAGTGGGATGCAAAACTTCGGCCATCTCCGTGTAGATCGCCAATTTGAATAAATAATTTTATTCAGCCCAATATACGGACCTAGGGCGTAACGGCCTTATGTAAATGATACTGTCCTTTTTCGGCACATACCCGGCCTGGCTCTATCACACCCTCGCCACGACTACAATTGACGTTTTTGAACTATGATTACCCTGATTGGCTCTGATGGCACTGGTTGCATAAGGGCTGTGAGTGTGTCCCTCCCTCCGTACCGGGCCATTGAACGTGGAGGCTGTGGGCAAGAGGAAAATCGCTTGACTTGAGATAAAAATTAATGATATGTTTATTTTGCCTTTAATGATAGTATTTATTATCTATTTATTGATAACATATGATAAACATGAGAACTAATGTCTATAATCTTAGAAGTACAGGAAATATTCCCGGAGATAAGGCGCATCCGGCGAGATGGGTTGCGTTTGCACCGGCGGTAATAGTGGTATAATGATGATGAGTTAATTTTAAGGAGGCATTCAAGCAGGCCCTGGCAGATCAGGTTTCGCCAAACAAGCGACCTACTGCACCCTCCGCCATTTCTTTGAGGAGCACTCGCTTTAAAGCGGCTATAACAATCCGAACGGTGCATAAACTTTTGGGCCATGACGACCGGAGAACCGCTGTGATTTCCACTTATGCCTTGAACCGGGGAGCCAAGGGGCTGAAAAGCATCGCTGAAAGCCTGTGAGAAAAAAAGCGACTTCTATTATGCGGAAACCAAATGAGACACCGGCTTTCGGCATTAGTGTCCCCAATCCAACGGAAAGACATGGGTCATATGAACGCATCGGCAGGGTGTCATCTGCAAGCCTTACCCGATTGCTGACTCATATAGCAGCCATATAAACAGAAAGTTGCCACCAAGTTTTACATCCATCTGTCATAGGAGAAAAGATGCAAATCCGAATAGAGAATCTTGGCCCAGTAAAGGAAGCAAGAATAACCACCAAGCCGATAACCGTTCTTTTTGGCCCCAATAATACTGGAAAAACATATGTTACATATGCGATCTGGGGAGTAATTAATACAATCATTGAAGACTCATCAATGAAAATTGATGCAGCTGAAATGAGAGATCTTATAGCAAAAGGCGTCTACAACTACAAACTAAGCAATGACGAAAAACGTAAAATAATAAGAAATCGTGTAGATACATTTGCACATGAAATTCATAAAATCTTCAATTGTGAGAAAGATACATTCAAGGATGTTAAGATTGAAGTAGATCCTGATGAATTTTTAAAGGATAAACCAGCAACAAGTGCCATCGCCAAAATAAATATCGGGAAGACAAATACATTAGAAGTAAGACATCAAAATCAATCAATAGTACTTACATCTAACTCAGAGTCGCCACTTGAAATTCCTGAATACATACTTGCAGATATAGTGGGCCAATTTATCGCTAGAGTCAATATTCATGCCGACATAGCCAGAGTATTTGCCATTACCTCAGAGAGAACCGGCGCCGCCTTATTCTACAAGAACGCAGATTATAATAAAAGCGAGATCATAGATTATATTTTGAGAACGAAAAAAATCAATCCAATAGATATCTTAAAGCAGACAGTACCACGGTACTCTTTACCTATTCAAAAAAATATTGATTTCATTAGAGATTATGATGAAGTTTCAAAAAAAACAAGTTTCATTTTTGCAGACAAAGAAAAATATGCAGATTTTATTGCTGCATTGAACGGACTCATGCAGGGACATTTTTCAGCAGTAAATGATGTTATAATGTATCATTCAGCCAACCAGCCAGATGGAATTCCAATTCATCTTTCCTCCTCTTCACTAAAATCCCTTTTTGTTTTAGACTCCTACCTTAAACATGAGATACGTGAAGGAGACATGCTCTTTATTGATGAACCAGAACAAAACCTTTCTCCTAAAAATCAGGTAAATATCGCACAACTCATCGCCCTATTACCCAAGATAGGAATTAATGTGTTTATAACCACACACAGTGATTATATTGCCAGAGAATTCAACATCGAAATATTTAAGTATCATTCAAACCCGGAAGAAGGTTTGAAACCGGATGATGTGGCACTATACCTGATGACGGATGATGAGATAGTAAAGCCTATTGCCATATCAGACAATGGCTTTGATGTTTCTATCTTCGACGAGGAGATATCATCTCAGTTGAATAGAGCTCAGATGTGAGGATATAAAAATGATCACAACGTTGATAAGTGCCGTCAATAACAAAATTTTCTATGGCTACGATATTTCACACAAACAATGGAAGATCAAAGAAGAAGACCCGAGCGCTAGGCGGAAAGTTAATACAGTATTGATAGAGGTTTCAGATGGTGAGTCTATGTGCATAAAACTCGACTCCAAGAAACTTGGAAAGCCCTGTAAATATCTCAACCTGAAATCGCGCGGTTATACAAGTGGATGCGACGCTGTTATTTTGCATCGTATTGCCGACGATCTATTTGTAAGCTATATTGAGTTAAAATCTGACAAATATAAAAATATTGACATTGAGAATAAATTCAAGGCATCTAGAGCATTCATGAGGTATCTTTTTGCTATTGCCAAAGAATTCTTTGAAATGGATATTAAGCCGAAAGCGGAATATTATATACTTTTTTCAAGTCGCGAGATGAAAGTAGCTATGACTAATCCTAGAAAACAGCCGTATATAGACCTTACTTCAGAGATCAGGGTAAAAAAATTTGGAGCAATGAAATATCCAAACAAGACAATGAAGAATATCAGTAAATTCTATACATAAAGCATAATTAGTCCTTACAGTGGAACGCAACCCCGCTGTGTACAGCCCTTCGCTATTACTTGGAAGCTAATTGGCCGTATGCTTACGCCCCCCGCTCATACCCAGCGGTGGCCATACCCAGATAGAGGAACGAACACATGGATATAATATTGGTGCGATTCCTGGCTATTTTTTCAGCCTCTTAGCGAACATCCAGGCTGATCCGATCCTTAAGGACCGTGAAAAGAAGCTGAAAGAGCAACTGGACCGTGGGGATGTCATATGATAGGCCCTCGCCTTTGCTCACCCGCTTCGGGATGAACTCCGTGTCGCCTGTGCTAAACTCTTTCGCGACCTCGGCCGGACGCCACACAACCCCCACGCGTAATAACCTCACCCAGGCAGCAGCGCCCACGCCTCAACCGCGCCCAATTCAATCTGATGAAATTATGGTCCCGGTGCCGCCTAGGCTATTGACTCAGCTCACCATTTGCAATAGAATAGCCTCACCACTTCTTGCCGGAAACGAATTTTAGTTTCTTTTTTCATATTAATTCAGTATGTTAATTTCCTATGTGGTTGACCCGAAGGCCGACCGGATGATATCAAGTCCCTATTCCTGACCGGGGCCGACCAGGCCCGGCGGGCGAATCTTGGAGATGGGTGATTTCAGATGAATAAACGAGTCGTCATTATGGGCGCCGGTGGCCGGGATTTCCATAATTTTAACCGGTGCTTTCGGGATAACGAGGCATACCGGGTGATCGGCTTCACCGCGGCCCAAATCCCCGGCCTGGAGGGCAAGGTCTACCCCCCGGAACTGGCCGGACAGCTCTACCCGGACGGAATTCCCATTTACCCGGAAAACGCCATCTCGGATTTGGTCAAATCACACCAGGTCGATCTGGTCGTCTTCGCCTATAGCGACGTGTCCCACCTGACTGTGGGGCATAAAATGTCGCTGGTCCTGGCTGCCGGAGCGGATTTCATCATCCTGGGTCCGGACAAGACCATGATCCCGTCCCGGCTCCCGGTGTTGTCCATTTGCGCCACCCGGACAGGCTGCGGCAAGAGTGAATTAACCCGCAAATTCTGTCGCCTGCTGACATCATACGGCGTCCGGGCGATTGTCGTCCGCCACCCCATGGCCTATGGCGATCTGGCCCGCCAGGCAGTGCAACGCTTTGAGACCAGGGAGGACCTGGACCGGCACCACTGCACCATCGAAGAACGTGAGGAGTACGAACCGTTAATTTCTCAAAACACCATTGTTTACGCCGGAGTTGATTACGCCGCCATCTTAGCCGCCGTGGAGCAGGAAAACCCCGACATGATCATTTGGGACGGCGGAAACAACGACTTTCCCTTTTATAAATCGGACCTGGAAGTAGTGGTGGTGGATCCCCTCCGGCTGGGCACGGAAGTGTCCTATCATCCCGGTGAGACCAATCTCCGTCGGGCTCAGGTGGTGGTGATTAACAAGGTGGATTCCGCGGCCGCGCCGGATTTAGAGCAACTTAAACAGGTTATCTCCGAAGCCAATCCCACCGCGGTGGTGGTTATGGCGGCTTCTCCATATCAGGTGCCGCGTCAAGACTTGATCCGGGGCAAAAAAGTCCTGGTCATCGAAGATGGGCCGACCCTGACCCACGGAGGGATGGCCTATGGCGTGGGCGTGATCGCCGCCAAGTCATTGGGGGCCGCCGAACTGGTTGATCCCCGGGCCTATGCCGTGGGCAGCATGGCCGAGGTGTTCCGGGCCTATCCCCAGATGGGCCATCTTCTCCCGGCCATGGGTTACAGCCAAACCATGATCGCGGAAATGGAAGCGACCATTGCCGCGGTGGAGGCCGATGTGGTCCTGTCAGCCACGCCCATTGATCTGACTGAATTAATGACCATCAATAAGCCCGTGGCCCGGTTGACCTACGAGATCGCCGACCTGGGGACCCCGGGATTTAAGGATATCCTGGAAAGGTTCTTTGCCCAGACGGGGATCAAGACCGCCGCGCCGGTCTAACCACCGGAAGCCAGGAAACAATACCATGGCCTATCACGCATTATTTGCCGATCCCGGATGCGGATCACCTGGACATAACCATGGATTCACCAACATCGAGCCTAAAACAACTTCGAAACAGCCTGAACCAGCAGGAGGAAGCCTGGCTATCGCCCATGGCCGCCTTGAGTTGCCAGGCTATCAGACGAAGACAAGAAGATTCCATCGAAGATGATCACCGGCAAAATTTCGCCCTGGACTCTGACCGCGTCTTGCATTCCATGGCCTACACCCGGTATATTGATAAAACCCAGGTGTTTTATCTGATTGACAACGATCATCTGACCCATCGGGTGCTTCACGTCCAGTTGGTCTCAAAAATAGCCCGGACCATCGCCCGATTCCTTCGACTCAACGAAGACCTGGTCGAGGCCATCGCCCTGGCCCACGATATTGGACATTGTCCCTTTGGGCACGATGGCGAGTACATCCTGTCGGACATTTGCCGCGGGCACGGGATAGGTGAATTCGTTCACGCGGTCCAAGGCACCGAGTTCCTGGAGCGGATCGAAAAACGCGGCCGCGGCTTAAACCTGTCGCTCCAGGTGCTGGACGGGGTTCTCTGTCATGACGGAGAGACCCACGAGAAGACCTTAACGCCGGAGAGAGGCAAAAATTTTCAGACATTTGACCAGGAGAGGCAAAACAAACAGGCCAACCGGAAAATCAAACTAATTCCAAGCACCATGGAAGGTTGCGTGGTCCGCATAGCCGACACCATCAGTTACATCGGCCGCGACTTAGAAGACGCCATCCGGATCGGACTGATCGACCGCCGAGATTTACCCGAAGAATGCCGCCGTTCCTTAGGCGAAACCAATGGCCGGATCGTCTACAATTTGACTACCGCCGTTATCCGGTATAGTCAGGACCAACCATATATCACCCTGGGCGAGGAAATGGCTGAGGCCCTGGGTCGATTAAAGCAATTTAATTACGAAAGAATTTATCTGAATCCCAAGATCAAATCCCAATTGGACAAAATCAAGCATATTTTCGAACACTTGTTCCGAACCTATCTGAGGGACCTGGAACAGGGCAAGCGGGAATCGATTATATTCACCGATTATTTAAAAGATATGTCGAGTGATTATATTAATGAGACCGCCCCGGCGGCCATCGTCCGAGATCTCATCGCGGGGATGACGGATAAGTATTTCATCAACCAGTACAACCGGATATTCATCCCACAGCCGATCACGCGCAACATCTAAAGTGCATGTTGCATGTTACTGGTTGCAGGTCAATGTCATGTAACATGTAACGCAATGTCATTGACTTAAGGGTGCGGACAAACGAGCTAATTTTTTTTAAAATAGACCATTCCGATTAAGCCCCAACGGGGCGCTCTAGGTTAGCCCAGGGCAGTGCCCTGGGAAATACGGCATGTTAC
>JADFXY010000101.1:0-12428 GCA_015233355.1 Deltaproteobacteria bacterium
TGATCAGCTCTCGATTCAGCCGGGCAATGTTGGTGATCGAAATCTCTTTGGGACAGACGGCTTCGCATTCAGCCTCGTTGGAACAAGCGCCAAAACCCAGTTCATCCATTTTCCGGATCATGGCCTGGACCCGTTTCGCCGCTTCAGGCCGTCCTTGGGGAAGCAGAGCCAACTGTGACACCTTGGCCCCGACGAAGAGCATGGCCGAGGCATTGGGACAGGCCGCCACACAGGCGCCACAACCGATACAGGCGGCTGCATCCATAGCCAGTTCCGCAACCTCCTGAGAAATCAGAATAGCATTGGCCTCGGGAACCGCTCCGGTATTGGCCGATATATAGCCACCCGTCTGGATAAGTTGATCAAACGCACTCCGGTCCACGGCCAGGTCTTTGATGACCTTAAATGCCCGAGAACGCCACGGTTCAATAACCAGGGTATCGCCGCCGGCAAAATGCCGCATGTGCAACTGGCACAAAGTCGTGGCTTTTTGGGGGCCGTGAGGCACGCCGTTCACCACTGACCCACACATGCCACAGATACCTTCCCGACAGTCGTGGTCAAAGGCAATCGGGTCTTTGCCTTCCACACTAAGCCGTTCATTGACCACGTCCAGCATCTCCAAAAAGGACATATCGGTTGAGATATCCTTCGCTTCATACGTCTCAAAGGCGCCTTTGGCCTCAGACCCCGGTTGGCGCCAGACCTTTAGCGTCAGGTTGATGGTCTTGCTCACTTGTAACTCCTTGTCGCCAGGTGGACGTTTTCAAAGGCCAACGGTTCCTTATGCAGCACAGGCTCCTTCCCTACCCCCTGGAATTCCCAGGCCGCCACGTAGCAATAGTTCTCGTCGTCTCGTTTGGCCTCGTGATCTTCGGTCTGGTAAGCCTCATTATAATGGCAGCCGCAAGATTCTTTCCGGTTCAGGGCATCATTCAGCATGAGTTCCCCGAATTCGAGAAAATCAGCCACCCGCCCGGCCCGCTCCAGGGTCTGGTTGAATTCGCCGGACGACCCGGTTACAGTTACGTTCTCCCAGAATTGTTGGCGAAGTTCCGGAATCATTTGCTTGGCCTTCAGCAAGCCGGCTTCGTTTCTGGCCATGCCGCAATATTCCCACAAAATCCGGCCTAGTTCCCGGTGAAAATCATCAACCGTCCGCTTCCCCTTGATCGACAACAACTTAGTCACCTGGGTCGAAATTTCCTGAACCGCATCCTTAAAGGCAGGATGACTGTCTTTGACCTCGCCCAGCGGCATACCGGCCAGATAACCACCGACAGTATAAGGAATAACGAAGTAACCGTCATTAAGCCCCTGCATCAAGGCGCTGGCCCCTAAGCGGTTGGCCCCATGGTCGGAAAAATTGGCCTCGCCCAGGACAAAAAGGCCCGGAATAGTAGACATAAGATTATAATCAACCCACAAGCCGCCCATAGCGTAATGGATAGCCGGGTAAATCATCATGGGCGTTTCATAGGGATTCTGACCGACTATCCGTTCATACATCTGGAACAGATTCCCGTATTTTTTATGGATGGTATCCCGGCCGTCCCGTTTGATGGCATCGGCGAAATCCAGGTAGACGGCCAGGCCGGTATCACTCACACCCATGCCCATATCACAGACATTCTTGGCGTTTCGGGAAGCCACATCGCGCGGCACCAGGTTCCCGAAGCTGGGATATCTCTCCTCCAGATAATAGAACCGCTCGGATTCCGGAATGCTGTCAGGAGACCTTTTGTCTCCTTTCTTTTTGGGCACCCAGACGCGGCCGTCGTTCCGAAGGCTTTCACTCATCAAAGTCAGTTTAGACTGGTAATCCCCATGCACCGGAATACAGGTGGGGTGGATTTGAGTAAAGCAGGGATTGGCGAACAACGCTCCTTTTTTGTGGACCCGCCAGGCTGCGGTGACGTTGGATCCCATGGCGTTGGTGGACAGGAAAAAGGCGTTTCCATAGCCTCCGGTAGCCATTACCACGGCATGGGCGGCATGGCATTCGATCTCCCCGGTGATCAGGTTACGGACCACGATCCCCCTGGCCCGGCCATCAACCATGACCAGATCAAGCATTTCCCGCCTCGGGAACATTTTGACTTTGCCATTGGCCACCTGCCGCATCATGGCACTGTAAGCACCCAGCAGCAACTGCTGACCGGTTTGCCCGCGAGCGTAAAAGGTTCGGGAAACCTGAGCGCCGCCAAAAGATCGATTAGCCAGCAAGCCGCCATAGTCTCGAGCAAAGGGGACTCCTTGAGCCACACACTGATCGATAATATTGACGCTCAATTGGGCCAGTCGGTAGACATTGGCTTCCCTTGACCGGAAATCGCCTCCCTTGACCGTATCATAAAACAGGCGCCAGACGCTGTCCCCATCGTTGGTATAATTCTTGGCCGCGTTAATACCGCCCTGGGCGGCAATACTATGGGCCCGGCGAGGGCTGTCCTGGATACAGAAGGTTTTGACGTTGTAACCCAACTCGGCCAGGGAAGCCGAAGCCGAACCGCCGGCCAGGCCGGTGCCGACCACGATGATTTCATACTTTTTCTTGTTGGCCGGGTTGACCAGTTTTAATTCAAACCGGTGTTTATCCCACTTCTCTGGAAGCGGGCCGCCCGGAACTTTGGCATCAAGCTTCATAATATGACCTCATGACACTGACATAGAAAGGCGCGCCTCGCGGCCGGACGTCCCCAACCCGCTGAAACTTTGAGGACGATGTCGATCTGCGGGTACGCGTTTACGACAATGAAAGATAAATGGGCAGGCAGCCGAAGCCGAAGCCGACCAGCAGACTGAAAACCAATCCAACCTTCTTTATAACCGGCATGTACTTGGGATGGTTGGCACCGATTGTCTGGAACGCACTCCAAAAGCCGTGTTTGACGTGAAAGGCCGCCGCAATCATGGCGATGAGGTAAAAAATCACATAACCCGGACTGGTGAAGGTATTGTGGACCAGATAATAGACGTCCTTACCACCGCGGTCGGCAAAATGGAAGGTGATCAGATGGATAATGATGAACACCAGGAGAAAAAGACCGGTATACGGCATAATCGCCGAACTCAGGGTTCGGCCTCCGGCATTCTTTTTCACGGCGTACCCCACCGGCCTGGCCGTCAGGTTCCCTATAAACAACCAGATACCAAAACAAATGTGACAGACGGCCAAGATCAATAATCCCAATTCAGCCATCAAGATCAAGGCGCCCAATGAATGTAGGGATTCCGCATACGACACAAAAGCCTTCGGGCCTTTAAAAATGGTCAGGTTTCCAGCCAGGTGGGAAACCAGGAAAAGACAGAAACTCAAACCGGTCACGGCCATAATCAATTTTTTCCCCACGGAACAAGTGAGGGTACGGATAATCCAGTTCATTTTGCCTCCGTGTGCAATCGTTTCACGTTCTTACTTAAAAAGAATGCCTTAGGCCTTTATTTCGTATATCTCCCGGCCGGCTGCATAAAGATCCCGGCCATGAACGTCGTTAACGACTGTGGTCGGCATGTCCTTCACTTCCATCCGGCGGACGGCTTCAGGGCCCAGGTCTTCATAGGCAATGATCTCCACCTTCTTGATACACTTGGACAACAAAGCGCCCGCCCCACCTGTGGCGGTGAGATATACGGCCTTATGTTTGACCATGGCCTCCCGGACCTCATCAGCCCGTCTTCCTTTGCCCACCATGGCCTTAAGACCTTTGGCCAATAACCGGGGGGCATAAGCATCCATCCGGTAGGCCGTGGTTGGGCCGGCCGCGCCGATTACCCGGCCCGGTGACGCCGGAGACGGACCGACATAGTAAATCACCTGACCGGCTACGTCCATGGGCAACTCCTCGCCCCGGTCCAGCAGCTCCACCAAACGGCGATGGGCGGCATCCCGGCCGGTATAAATAATCCCGCTCAAGAAAACACGATCACCGATATTCAATTTGGCCACGTCGGCGTCGGTCAACGGTGTGGTCAGATAGTAGGTGACCGGTGTCAGCTCGGTACTCAAAATGTCACCTCCAAATGGCGGTTGGCGTGGCACTGGATGTTAACCGCGACCGGAAAACTGGCAATGTGGCAAGGCATCATCTCCAGGTGGACGTCCAGCGCCGTAGTCCGGCCCCCCAGACCTTGCGGTCCCCAGCCCAGGTTGTTTATTTTTTCCAAGAGTTCTTCTTCTATGGCCGCCAATTCCGGGTCCGGGTGTCTTTCCCCGACCTGTCTTAACAAAGCCCGCTTGGCCAGCAGCGGAGCCACCTCAAAGTTACCGCCGATGCCCACGCCCAAGATAATGGGCGGGCAAGGATTGGGTCCCGCATCTTTGACCGTCTGGATGACCAGTTCCTTGGCCCCGGCCAATCCCTTACATGGAGGCAGCATGGCCAAACGACTCATATTTTCGCTGCCCCCGCCCTTGGGTACCACCCAGAGGTGAACCTTATCCCCCGGAACCAGACGAAGATGAATAATGGCAGGCGTATTGTCTCCGATGTTCTTTCGAGTAAAAGGATGGCAGGTGGATTTACGCAGGTAGCCTTTCTGGTAGCCATCCCTGACTCCGTCATTAATCGCCTGAGAGAGATCGCCCCCGGTCAGATGCACCTCCTGCCCCAGGTCGACAAAGATGACCGACAGCCCGGTATCCTGGCACATGGGGATGCCTTCTTCCCTGGCGATCCGGGCATTCTCGATCAATTGATCCAGGATATCCCGGCCGACGGGAGAGGTTTCTTTTTCCTTGTAGCGGACAAAGGCGTCCAGGGTGTCCTGCCCCAATTCTCGATTGGCTTTAATGGACAAGTCTTTGACCGCGTTACGAATGGCCGTAACAGATATTTCTTTCATGAGTTAAATCCGCACCTGATCTATCGTAGAGGCTGGAAGGCCAAATTGTGGCGTTTTTAATTGTCGGGGACACGGAGGGTGGAGACTATATGAATTCAGTATGATTTTGTTATATGCCCCTGATACCTGATTGTCAATAGATTTTGTAATTTTTTTGGCCGGCGCGCCTATCCATCACCGTCAATCAAAATCGAAGATATCGTGACCTCCTTAATGGACCCTGAAGTGCAGTTAGGAGATAAGTTAACTTCATTTTCTCTTGACTCTTTTACCATAACAGGTAAAAGAGTGGTTTTGAAATGGACGGTCCATATTAACCAACGAGCCGACAAGAGCATTGATTCGTTGACCTCCCGGATAAGACTCAAGCTGGAGCTGGCCGCGCTCATCAACGATATTGAGACTCAAGGTCCGATATGCGGTAACTGGCCTAACTGCGGCTGTCTCGGTCATAATAAGTACCATTGTCATTTTAAAAAGGGGAAAACCTACCTACGTTGCTGTTTGGAGAGTGTCATCCCCAAAAAACAGAATGGTGGAGGTGATATATGTTGGAACCCACGAAAAAGCACCATATTGAAGACCCGGTTGGGCTCAAATTTATTGGCCCACCCGATAGAAAAAACGAAGCCATTAATCTTATGAAGTCGCTCGGATTCCAATATGACAACGAACCTGATTCCAGACCCTGGCGGGAATGTTTCCCGGAAATTACCGACCAAAACCTGCCCGGAAAAGTGCTGGCCGGGATGCGCTACCGGGAGGAGCTAACTCAAGCCCAATTGTCAAGTATGACCGGAGTTCCGAGGCGGCATATCTCCGACATGGAAAACGGCAAAAGACCGATAGACAAGGAAACGGCCAGGAAGCTGGCCAAAGCCCTCCGGACCAGTTATAAGAACTTTATCACCACCTGAGTCTTATTCCTGTCGGAGATATCTCGCCGGCTTACCTTAAATCAGGCAATCACATACCGAAAACCGGCCGCGGAGCCTGATCACCCGCCCGTCGGAAATTCCTCTAAGGTTCAGGCTAGTCGATGGACCATCTAATAACCTTGTCGGCGGGTTCGCGGCTGGAGCGGAAACGATTGGCCGGCGCCTCGGCAGCCTCGTACCCCAAAGCCACCGCCATGACTATCCGGTGATCCTCAGGAATGGGCAGAAAGGCTCTGACCACCTCAGGATAACGGCATAATGCGGCCAAAATACAACTGCTGACACCCCGCGACCGGGCCAGGAGACAAATTGTCTGAAGTAACGCCCCGCAATCCATGACCGAATAATGCCCCAGATCTTGATGCACGCCCACATAGACGAAAACCGGGGCGCCGAACCCCTGGAACATATTCACATAATGAGCCTGCCGCTGATCTGCGTCATCTCTCGCTACGCCCATGGCTCCAAACAGATCTTTGGCCACGTTCATATACCGCCGGGTGTGTTCCTCAGGCCAGGTCTCCGGCATTTTCAAATCCGGACACTTCGGCTCGTCCCCCAGGAGCTTGGCCGCCAGTCCGGTTCGAATCTGATCAGCTGTTTTCCCGCCGGCCACATATATTTCCCACGGCTGGGTATTACCCCACGAGGGGGTCCATAGAGCAGTCTCCAAAATATCCTTCAGGACCGATGCGGGAATCTGATCGGGCTTAAAACCACGAGTGCTTTTTCTCATTCCGACCGCGTCAAAAACATCCATAACCCTCTCCCATTATTCTTCCTCCAGAAAAAAACGCCAGGCGCAAAACCATTCGGCCGGGTGATCATCGGGTGGGCAACCCAGGCATTCGGTTTTGATCCTGGGGTCGATGGACTCGGCAAAACTCGGATATTCGGCCATTCCACCGGACTTACAGGGGTAATCATCCAGCCCCTTCCGTTTCCTAGCCGCCTGAACCCGGCAATTATTCATCTGAAATACGAAACTATTATCCGTCTCCTCGGATACCGATTGGTGGTTAATGGTGGCGTAAAGACGAAACTTCAGGGCCTCCTTTAATCCTTCCAGGCCGGGCCGGTCCGGTAAGTCGAGAAATCGTTTGATAGACCAGGCTTCAAAAGGAGAGAAACGCGCCCAACAGGAATCGTTGCACCGTTTAGCATCAAACATTCCTCTGGAAAATTCCACCGCCTGAAACCAGATACCGTCGTTGGCCAGCCAGTTGGCTGCGGCGCCTTCCTTCAAGGCCAGCAGAGTCTCTTCCGGCAGATCAAGCAAAGGCTGGGGCAGGCCGTCCTTCATTTCAAAGCCTAATATCTTAGCCATCCGATTTATTTGAATCTGGAAGCTTCGGTCGTACACTTGATTGAGAATGTCCATGGCCTTTTCCCGCCCTAACTGGCGCCACAGCTCGGCCATCCACATGGCGTGATGGATCATGGTCCGATGAAAAAAATCGATGATCAGCCGGGCAGTATCTTGCCGGCTCAACCCTTCGGGAAAGCTGATGTCTTGAGTCATCGTTTATCGTCCTTTCTTAAATCTAAGCCTCGGTCGGCCAAAGTTCAACACATGATAGCAAGCGTTTGTGGGTTTCGTCCATCTGCGTTCATCCGGGCTATCTACGGATTGATCTCTGCCTCCTAATTAATAAACCTCGCCGACCGCAGGTTATGTCGAGCACAGGCGGAAACCTTCAATACTGGGGTTGATCCCGCTTAATCAAACAAGTAACTAACTTTAATATATAACTCCCGGTCACGACCGGGCACGAGGCTGCGGTAACCCCGGGTTTCATAAGAGGTGTTCAGTATATTATTCAGGTAAATTCCTGTCTTGAGATTCTTCATGCCTAAAGATTCTGAGGTTATGGCCAGGTCTCCTTTAAGATATGGAGCTAAGTCGTGATCATTGGATACGATATAGCTTGGGATATCTCGTCTGCCTACGTATAACCACCGGAGTTCTCCATTAAGGTGAGAAGTGAGGCGGGCCTTTACTCCGAAATTGGCCAAACCTCCCGGAACGAGATTGACATTCTCTTCAATATAGTAATCCAGCGGCGTTCCGGTGCTCCACGGTGGATGGGCCTTTAGTCCGCCGTCATCGAGTAAAGAAATATTGGTGAACAACTCCACCTTTTTCCAGGGCCAATAATTTAAGGATAATTCCGTCCCCTTGACTGAAACATTTTCCCGCACCAGGCTGTCGGGTGATTCATAGAGCTGCTCGACGTCATAATAAAACGGGTTTATCCGGACGGAGAACACGTCTGTCTTGGTATAACCCAACTCCAGGTCAAAGCTTTCCAGCCTCTCCGGGGTAACATTGGAGTCATAGGTGTATACCGTCAGGGCCGGGGTCCGGAATGACCTCCCATAGAGCGCTTTAAAATGGAATCCGGCGCCGATTTGCCAGCTCAGGCCCAACCTGGGATTGAACACCCCGTCAAATTTGCTGTGTTTGTCGAAACGAACTCCTCCGGTCAATTCGATATCTTTGACTGGCTGATATTTATCCTGCATATAGATTGAGAAAAGATCTGAATCAAAGCCGGGATACAGACTCACACCGCGAAATACCGGAAAGTTGGGCAGGCTCAAATCAAAGGTAGTGTCTGAGCCTCTATTGTGCTTATAAGTCAAACCCAGGGAAGCAATATTCCGATCCAAACTAGTGATGTCCAGCCGCGCTTCCGTCCCGTATTGAGAATTGTCCTGGTGCAGTAAATAGTAATCGGTTTGCTCCTTGTTCTCGAAATACTCCGCAAAACCGCGGACGGTCAATTGGGCCGGCCCTAAGTCATTGGTGTACTGAGTTTGAAAGAAAGAAAACGGTGTCTGTCTGACTCCGCTATAAACTATTGGAAAAAATATAATCCCTCGATCGTTGAAGTGATTCTCAACGGAGGAAAACCGGCCGGACATCTCCAGATGATCTCCCAATTTCATCTTCATGTAAAACTCGCGAAAGACGTCGTCGGAATTACCTGTGGCCGATTGGGGAAAGCCTTCGGTGGAATTATAACTCCCGGAAATAAACAAATCGACGTTTTTCTCTTTATATCCAGAGGTCACACTGGTCAACCGGGTCGCTTGAGGCCCGGCCATGACACTCACCTCTGTGCCGTTCAGGTTGGCCCCATTTCTGGTGACCAGATTGATCACCCCGGAAAAGGCATTGGCACCCCATAGGGCTGATCCGGGTCCCCGGACAATCTCGATCTTTTCGATGGTGGCCAGAGACAGGTCATAGCCGCGGGGATAGTTCTTGGCGGACGTATCATTGGCAAATGGTACACCGTCCATGATAACCAGAAATGAGTCTGGAATACCTCGAAGATAGATCCGATTCTTTCTTTCGTCCTGTTCGACGAAAAAGCCGGGGACGCGCTCTAGAACCTCAGCCAATGTTTTTAGCCCTGATTGCTCGATCTCTTTACGTCCGATAACGGTCACTGCGGCGGGAGCCTTTTCGGTCGGTTCAAGGAAACCTGAAGCAGCCGAGACCATATGAAGATGCTCTCCAATGAACATGACCTTTGTTTCACCTATCAGATCATCAATACCTTCAGTCCGGGAGCCCCCATTAGCCGTTCCCAGGCCGACTCCGATAAGGGCCATTCCCACTAGGATGATCACCGCATCCACAAAGGCGGCCCTAATTAGAGTATCTGATCTCCGGAGGAACATGAGTTTTCTATTCCTTATTTTAGGTTCTTTAGTTTGATCCGAAATTTTCCCCGGCTCAAGCCCAACAGCTCAGCCGCCCGGGATTGGTTGTACATGCTCATCTTTAAGGCCTGCTCGATCAATCGCCTCTCAATTGCCTCTATATCAAGCCCCTCAGGGGGAATGGTCATGGATTCCTCGGCCATCGCCGGGCGGCCGGGTTTAGATCGGTTTTGGATAAATGACAGCACCTTTTCGTCTATCCGCCCATCTGACGATAAAATCGCCGCCCGCTCAATGGCGTTTTCCAATTCTCTCACATTGCCGGGCCAGGTATGGTTGGTCAAGATGCGGCGCGATTCATCAGTCAGATATCCCTTAGGCCGGGCCTTGTCTTGAGTAAACTTCTTAACAAAATATTCAGCCAGCGGCACGATGTCCGCCGGTCGTTCCCGCAACGGGGGGATATTAATAGGGAACACATTTATCCTGTAGAATAGATCCTCTCGGAATTGCCCGGCCGCCACCATGTCGGTCAGGTTCCTGTTTGTTGCGCAGACAACCCGAACATCAGTCCGCCGCGCTTTGGCCCCACCCACCCGTTCAAATTCCTTTTCCTGAAGCACCCGCAAGACCTTAGCCTGGGCATTGGCATCTAAGTCGCCAATCTCATCTAGAAAAATAGTCCCGCCCTGAGCCAACTCAAACTTACCCGGCTTAGTCTTGTCGGCCCCGGTAAAGGCCCCTTTCTCGTGGCCGAACAATTCACTCTCCACCAGGTTGGGGCTGATTGCAGCACAGTTTATGGCCAACAAGGGTCGATTGGCCCGGGGGCTGTTAAAATGGATGGCCTTGGCAATAAGTTCTTTGCCCACCCCGCTCTCACCCAGAATCAAGGCCGTGGTGTCGGCGCTTCTGGAAACCAGGGCGGCTTGTTTGAGGATTTCCAACATATTCTCTGAGTTAGCAATAATATTAGAAAAATCAGCCCCTTTGGCTAATTCGTCCTTCCATATCCGCCTTTCTTCCGCCAGCCTGGAAAAGGCCATGCCGCGCCGCACGGCCACCAACACCCTCTCCTCATCAAAGGGTTTGGTAATATAATCCAAGGCCCCGGCTTGCATCGCCGACACGGCTGAACTAACCGAACCAAAGGCCGTGATCATCACCACCGGCAAATCAGCGTCCTTGGCTTTGATGGCCTTGAGCAGTTCCATGCCATCCATCACCGGCATCTTGATATCGGTGACCACCAGGCCGATTTCACCCCGTTCCAGCTTTTGCAATGCCTCGTGGCCATGCTCTGCCGTGTCCACTTCAAACCCATCCCCTTCCAGGATGATCTTGAGAATATGCCGCATCTTCTTTTCATCTTCGACCACCAGTACTTTGCTCATAGGGACACCATTGTTTCCGGTTCAGGGATTACGTGATGGATGTCCTCCATCGCCTGACCGTCTTCCTGATTGTCAGCTAAGGGTAACCTCAAAATAAATTTGGCCCCATGGGGATAATTTTGAGCGACCTCAATAGTCCCTTTATGGTAATCAACGACCTTTCTGACCAGGGCCAATCCCAGACCTGCCCCCTTCTCTTTAGTGGTAAAAAATGGATCGAAAATCTTCTCCGTCAACTCCGGCGACAACCCGGCCCCGGTGTCCGCAAACGAGATCGTGGCCTGACCGTCTTCATGAAACGCCTTTATGGTGACCCGGCCCTTTTCTCCAGTAATGGCCTGGTAGGCATTATACATTAAATTCACCACGGCCTGGGTCAACGCCCCCCGGTCACCCATGACCAGGCAGGGCTCGTCTTCTGCCTCTACATTCAGGTCAATAGTCCGGCCTTCTTCCGTCACCGGAAAAACCATCGAGGCGACCTGGTCCAGTATAAAGTTCAGGTCCACCGGCTTCCATTCCTTCGGGCCGGGGCGAGAAAAAGCCAAGAATTCCTCGACCATATGGTTCAGCCTTTTAACCTCGTCCGTGATGTATTCAGCCATGGTCAGGCGCAACGGAGCATCTTCCTTATGTTTCAACAGGATACCCAGAGAACCGTGAATAATGCCCAGGGAATTTTTCAGCTCGTGGGCGATGACCGAGGAAAAGCGGCCCAATTCAGCCATTTTCTCTTTTTCCATCAACCGCTGGTACGTCTCCCGGAGTTCCCTTTCTTTCATGATCAAGGCATCAACCATCCGGTTAAAAGACATGGTCAGCCGACCCACTTCGTCCCGACTGGAGACATTCAGACTGCTAATCCAGTGGCCATCAGCGATTTCAGAAGTGGCCCGGGCCAGCCTGACGACCGGTCTGAGCATCAATCTAGCCACCCAAAAAGCCGCCAGGCCAAAAATAACCCCCACCGAAGCCGCCAGATATAGAATTTTGAGTCGGAGGCGACTTAACGCGTCCAAGACCTCAGCCTTGGAAAAGGTCACAGCAACGGATCCCAAAACTCTTGAAGAATTATGGGACGGATTATTCGCGGTGATGTTCCGGTCAGCGTTATCGCCCTCAAAAAACAAATTTATTCTATCAGTTACCTCACCTTTGGTGGGTCGCATAGTCACCGAGCGAACAATTATTCTTCTTGGTTCCTGGGCCTTGGCAAAAGAGCCTTTTTGCTCCAGCAACACATCTCCCTGGTTGTCAAGGATCCGGACCTCAATGACATCTCCTTCCCGGGCCAAATTTTCAGCCAAAGGAGCAATCAGGGATTTGTTGCCGATTAACAACCCCAGTTCCGCATTCAAAGCCAGATTCGTCACTAATGCTTCACCTCTTTTTTCGAATTCAGCATTTAAGACGGCTTCCGAATGATGCAGCACCAGGGCCGTATAAATGGCCGACAAGATCAAAGTCATCACGACTACCCCGAGCGATATTTTTATGGTTAGACTCAAGCCTTTAATCATGGGGTCATCTCGTCAATATCGGCTCGGACCTTTGGGGGTAGAGTGATTTTCAATCT
>JADFXY010000102.1:0-12250 GCA_015233355.1 Deltaproteobacteria bacterium
ATGCTGGATGCCTTGCCTGTAGGGGTTTGGATTATTGACGCAGAGGGAACCGTAATCGACGCCAATCCTATGGCCAAACAGATTTGGGGCGGAGCCCGGTATGTGGGTCTGAAAGACTACGGTCAATACAAAGGATGGTGGCCGGCTACAGGAAAAGCAATTGCGGCTGATGAATGGGCCGGCGCCCGGGCCATAACCAGTGGTGAGACATCGATCAATGATGAAATAGAGATTGAGAGTTTTGATGGGACCCATAGGATTATTCTCAATTCGGCCATTCCAATCCGAAACCAAGATCAAGAAATAGCCGGAGCCATTGTCGTCAACCAGGATGTGACCTGGCTTAAGCAAACAGAAGAGACACTCCGCCGGGCCAATCGAAAACTAAGGGCCTACAGTGCCTGCAATCAAGAGATATTACGGGCCACCGATGAATTGACCTTGCTGGCCCAGGTCTGCCGGATTGTGATCGAGGTCGGTGAATATCCCTTTGCCTGGGCCGGATATGCCGAACAAGATGAAGACAAGACGGTTACGCCGGTGGCCGCAGCAGGGGATGATCAAGGATACTTGACTGAATTCAAGGTCGGTTGGGGAACGGAGGAACTCGGTTCCGGCCCGACTGGAACAGCTATTCGAACTTGTCAACCCGTTGTCGCGGAAGACCTGGAAACAGACCCGGAAAATCCACCCCGGCGGACCGAGGCGATGCATAGATACAAGTCTGCCATCGCTCTGCCATTGATGGCCGAAGGCCGGGCCTTCGGGGCGTTGACCATCTATGCCGACTCAGTAACTACATTTAATACTGATGAAATAAAGCTCTTATCAGATTTAATGGATAATATCTCATACGGCATTATGACCATCCGGGCGCGGGGCGAGCAGATGAAGTCTGGAGCGGCGTTACAAGAAAGCGAGGCCTGGTTCCGGGCCACCTTTGAACAAGCCGCCATCGGGATAGCCCATTTGGATATATCCGGACGTTATATCAAGGTCAATCAACGGTTCTGCGACATAGTTGGTTATTTGCGAGAAGAACTTCTTAAAGTTAGCTTCCAAGATATCACTTTCCCCGAAGATCTGGAAACAGATTTGGAGCAGTGGAAAAGAATCCATGCAAACGAACTTCAAAGTTACTCTCGGGAGAAACGTTATGTCTGTAAGGACGGAACCATCACCTGGGTTAACCTGACCGTGTCTATTGTGCGGGATCCATCCTTCGTGCCCCGATACGCCATTGTCGTGGTGGAAGACATTAATCAGCGCAAGATCGCCCAGGCCGAGGTAGCCCGTCTGGCGGAAGCCATCGAGCAGGCGGCAGAGATGGTCATCATTACGGATAGTGACGGATGTATCCAGTACGTTAATCCGGCCTTTGAACGAATTGCCGGCTATTCATCCCACGAGGTGATCGGACGGAAGCCCAGCCTGATGCAGAGCGGGGCCCAAGGCGGAGCCTTTTACCGGGATATGTGGGAGACCATTACCCGCGGGGAGGTCTGGAAGGGTCATTTAGCCAACAGGAACAAGAGGGGGGATACCTTTGAGGTGGAAGGGACTATCTCGCCCATAAAAGATTCGGCGGGTAGAATCGTCAATTATATTAGTATGCAACGTGATATCACCGCCGAAGTAATTTTGGCCAAGCAACTTCGCCAGGCTCAAAAGATGGAAGCCATCGGCACTCTGGCCGGAGGGATCGCCCACGACTTCAATAATATTCTTGGAATAATAGTTGGTTATACCCAGTTAGCCCAGTTGGATGCAGAGACGGGACAAGTCAGCCCGGAAGACTTGAAGCTGGTGGTTAAGGCCTGCCACCGGGCTAAGGATTTGATTAACCAGATACTGACCTTTAGCCGCCGGGTAGAAAGCAAAAAGAAACCGGTCCAAATCGGCCCGATCGCCAAGGAAGCTTTAAAGATGCTCCGGGCTTCTTTGCCGTCAACCATTGCTTTCCATCAAAATATTACTGAAGATGATAGCACGGTCTTGTCCGATCCTTCCCAGATCCATCAAATCTTGCTGAACCTGTGTACCAACGCGGCTCACGCCATGAAAAATGACGGCGTCTTGGACGTAACCCTATCTGAAGTCTATCTCGACCCGGAAACAATATCATTGTATCCCGGTTTGAAACCCATGCCCTACATCAAACTCACCGTAAGCGACACCGGGCAGGGGATCGACCCCGATATCCTGGACCGCATCTTTGATCCTTTTTTCACGACCAAAGAACGAGGTGAAGGGACCGGATTGGGCCTGGCCGTAGTGGACGGCATCGTCAGAGGTCACGGCGGGGCTATCGATGTTCACAGTGAGGCGGGCAAAGGATCAATTTTCACCATTTTTCTGCCCAAGTACCAGGGGGGTATATTTGAGGAGTCCAGAGAAGTCTCTGTAACCGTCGTCGGAGGGACGGAGAAAATTCTGTTTGTCGATGACGAAGCAGAATTAGCCCGCTGGGGGAAGATGTCCCTGGAAAGATTAGGGTATACCGTGATATCCGAAGTAAGCAGCCTGATCGCCCTGGAATCTTTCAAATCCCAACCTGATGATTTCGATCTGGTGGTCACTGATTACACCATGCCGGGGCTGACCGGGGTGGATTTGGCCCGAGAGGTGGTCAGGATCCGTCCCGGACTGCCGGTCATCTTGTATACGGGCGCCGCCGGG
The DNA here is from genome assembly GCA_015233355.1 of Deltaproteobacteria bacterium. Taxonomy (GTDB): domain Bacteria; phylum Desulfobacterota; class JADFXK01; order JADFXK01; family JADFXK01; genus JADFXK01. Next base: position 2,680 of record JADFXY010000102.1, read on the forward strand.
ATAACCGGCCTGGATCAGATTAGAGACGCCGGGATAGTGGCATTGCTGAGGAAACCCTTGGGGATTAATGAGATGGCGGAGACGGTCAGGCGAGTTCTGGATGCGGCAAAGACCGAATCCAAGGGGAAATAGTCTCAGGTCCGTCTTCAAAAGAATATTCGCGGTGCTAACAATTATTAATTCTATAACGGGGACGGCAAAGGTCAGGCCGTCCGAGGTCATGAAGTTTCTGTTTGACCGAGTATTTCACGGTACCTGGCCTTTGAGGCATTCAAGATATCTGCTGCCCTCTTACGCTCAGTTATCTCCATGAAATACCCTAAAATTGCCTCTTCCCCACCATAAAGGGTAGATGTAACTCTTTCCAGCACCCAATGAATTACTCCATTCTTATCTATGAGTTGGTATTCATAGGGGGAGGTGCTCTGTTCCAACAACATCTGAGTCGATTTGTTCCTGACAATTTCCTTAAATTCAGGAACAACCAAAAACAGCGAATCTTTTCCAATCAATTCTATTTCGCTGTAACCAGTCGTTTTCTGAAAGCCGGGATTAACCAGCTTAAATTTACCGTCCTGAGCGACAAAGATACCAATGGGAGCGCTATAGATCAGATTTTTGAAGGCTTCCTCGGCCTGCTTACGCTCGGTGATTTCATGTTGCAGCTCTTCATTGATCTTTCTGATACCCGCAGTGCGCTCCTCAACGAGTTCTTCGAGTTGGGCTTTGTGCTTCCGTAACTCTTCTTCGGTCTGCTCGCGCACAATAATTTCTTGTTGGAGCATAATGTTTCGTTCCTCCAGTTGTTTTTGCAGGCGCCGCAAAGTTAGATGTGTCTCCACTCTGGCCAAAACTTCCGTCACTTCAAATGGTTTGCCGATGTAATCAACCCCCCCCGCTTTGAAGCCTTTGATCTTGTCCGCCACATCGGTCATAGCGCTAATAAAAACTATTGGAATTCCGCTATGTTGCTTGTTAGACTTGAGGTGTTGACAAACCTGGTAGCCATCCATTTCCGGCATTCGCACATCCAACAGGATCAGGTCAGGCGCTTTAATTGCCACAGATTTCAGGGCCTGGTGGCCACTGGAAGCAGAACGGACATGATAGCCCTGCGTTGCAAGAATGTCTGTCATTAATTTTAGGTTGAGGATGGTATCATCGACAACCAGAATCTCGAATGTATCTGCTTCTTGCGAAATTTTATCAATCATACCTTATCCTTCAATAGCGTCAGCCGCGGTCATAATCAAGGATCTCAGCACCGTCCAAGGTTCGCAACACGTTAAGGGATTAATATGCCGGCAACCGTCATTGGATACTTTGAAATATGTTTTCATATTCCTTGATCAGGGCGTCATACTCGGTGGTAACTTTACTCAGCTTTCTATTCAGGATGGTGTTTTCCGTCAAAGTTATTTGGTTCTCATTGCTTAAATCGAGATACTTCTTCTTTAAAGACTTATATTGGGCCTCCAGTTGCCTGGCTGAGTCGGCCAGTCGTTTAACGCACTCTTCTTTTGCTTTTAACTGGCTTTGTTCTCTAACTAATGCCTTTTGCTCGGACAATTTGGCCAATAGTCCGGCTCTCTCTTGCTCCAACTGTTCGGCAAGCTCCGACCTGGTCTTGAATTGGATGAGTAGATGATTATATTCATTTTTTAGTTGCACGAGCTTTCTCATCAGTTGTTGTTGGGCGGGATCGATCTTAAGGATTTTGATTTTTTCTTGTTTGGCGGTCAGGGCTTGTTTCAAATTCTGGTTTTCAGCCTGGAGATGTTGGATGATTTGGCCAAGATTCTGTTTGCCGGATTGGTGGTTAGTGACCAGGTTGTCCAAAGAAGCTTTGGCTGCCGCCAGGCGTTTCAAGGCAATGTTTTGTTCGTCTAGTCTATCATAAGCATCCACCAAACCGGAACCGGAATCCGGTGGCTGAATATTTTCGAGAATCAACTCGTTTTCCTCCAACTCCGAATTTAGCTTGTCATGATTACTGATCAGGCTATGTAACGACTCATTCAAAGCACTATCGTGGGAGAAAATTGACTTGATCCGACCAAACATGCCCGGCTTTTCTTCAATTTGTTTTTTCAGCTCCTGGTTTTCTTCTCTAAGGTTTTGAACTTTGATTAGTAGGTCTTGATACTTCTGGTTATCCGCGGTCAATGACCGCATCAGGCCGGACTGGTGCTCAAGTTTGGCGGTCAGCAGGCTATTCTTGGTAGTTAAACTTCTGGCCAACTCCTGGGTAGGGCGCAAGGCGACAATTTTTTTATTGGCTCTGTCTAGGGCCAGCCTGAGTTCCCTTTCCCGCCTTTGCATGGAACTGAGTTGTTTTTCCAACCGAAGTTCCCTGTCTGTGATAACCCCTGGGGTGATATGTTGAGCTTCCAGCACCTCCAGCTTTTTTTTCAACGACTCGTTTTCTTGAAGTAATTTATCGGAAAATTCTTTCTTTTCCCGGACAGTCTCCAGCGCCTTGCCTATCGCTTCCAAGGCCTTAGCTGACTCGGGATTCAATAGGCCAATTTCCTTGAGCATGCTGAACCTGGATAACAACACTTCATTGACAAATGCCACTACCTCCTTGATAGAAGTGGCCGTTTCCAGCCTCGACTCGAGCCCTGGACTAAAAGAAAACAACTCCCTAAGGCGGCCCAACCTTTCTGAAATGGACAAGGCCCGCTGGGACAACTCCCCGGACGGGTTGTCGTTCTGAGGCACTTTTTCTTTTAAGTCAACCGGCGGTTCCGGAGGCAAATCCGATTCTCCAGGATCCCGACGAACGGATCGCGACAGAAATGCTTTAAACCTGTTTCTCAAGTTGTAGTTAGGCAATGGTTCCTCCCTCGCCATCGAAGTGAAACAAGCCCAGCCAACTTCTGGTCCAAGTTGGAGGCTGATGAATCTTCAGATGATGCCGCACCCGAATTACCTTCATGCTTCATCAGTAATCTGCTTAAACCGTTCAACTCTTTTTTTCAGTAACTCGCCGGCCTGGCTGATGCGGGCATTCCTATCGGCAAGCAGAATCTGCAGTTCGGAGTGGGCTTTTCGCAGCTCGGCTTCCGCCTCCGCCCGCCGGGCTATTTCTTCTTTTAGCTCCTCTTCCATCCATTTCCGCTGAATGGCCTGTCCATAAATTCCGGCAATAGTTTCCACCACTGACAAATCGGGCTCGGCATAATCCCGGTCGGAATTGGCCAATGCGATCTGCCCCAGCACTTCTTCGCCGGCTAAAGCTGGAGCGGAGAGAAACCTGTGAATGAGGACGTGCCCTTCCGGTGTCCCACTGGATCTGGGATCATCGGCGGGGGAGTTAGTCAAGACGGATCCCTTGGTTTTCAAAACCCAGCCCCAGAGACCGGTAAAGTCTTTGAAAATTACAGGTTCGTGGCTAATCGGGTGGCTCGAACAAACATCTTCAGAAAGCGTCGGGCAATGAAGCTGACCGGTATGATGGTCTATATATCCGGCGAAACCTATTGGGCTTCCGGTAAGGTATCGGGCATGTTCCAGACATAGAGATGACATTTCCTCAAACGTCTTCTGGGACAATAGGGACCTGGACAACTCAACCAGGCAGGTGTTTATATTAGTCCCGATAATCAGATCTCTTCTGGTTACCTCCAGGGCCCGAAGGGTCTGCTTTTCCCGTTCCAGACGCTTCAGCTTGGCCTCCAACTCTTCAAACTGGACCGGCTTGGGGATAAAATCGGCCGCCCCGGCCCTGATAATGTCGACGTAGGAATATTCGGCGGTGTAGCCGGTCATGATCATGAAATCAAGACTGCGGCATTCCTGCTGCACGTCTTTCATTAATTCCAATCCATTTTTGTCCGAGCCAAGATTAATATCCGATATAACTAGATCAAACGATTTCCGGGCCAATATGGTTTTGGCTTCCTCATAGGTGGCAACCTGTTCACTCAAATACCCCATACCGGAGAGGAAGCGGTGGATTATCATTTGGTATTCTTTGTCATCTTCCACTATCAAGATGTTATTCATGATGTTGCCAGTCATATTCTCCTCTGATCGACTATGTTTAATTTTAACCACCAGGGAAATCATGCTCTCCGGGCAAAGACTTTATTTATGGGCCGGGACCATACTCTTGTCAACAATATCTCGTCTTTTAGATCAAAAAAACGATAGCACCACAATATCGGGTTAAATTTAAAAGGCAACTCGATGACGCCGGGCCGCCGTTTCCGGAACGCTAATGTTTCGGTCATTCCGCTGGAGCCACCGAATTGCCCGGCGTCATCCCGATCCGTTCCCAGCGGACGCCTTCCGCCAAGGTTACGTGGTTCTCATGGCTTAACTTTACGCGGAATACGGTGAGTGAGCCTTCCCTAACTTTAATTTGACTAACGGCTCAAAGTATGGTATGTATTTTATCTCAAGATGGCGCCCCCGCTGAAGATGCGGCCCACCTTGAGCGAAATTCATAGACAACTATCGAAATTCATAGACAACTATATAGACAAATAGATCAATGACATTACCCGCAACCCGGATGACATCTTGGGGATACCATGCACCTCAGATCCACCTACCGCCTGGAAAACGACCGGAACGAGCATGTTTTTGGCCCCGGCCGTTTCCGGATCCTGGAACTCATCCGGGACCTGGGCTCAATGAACAAGGCGGCTCAGCAGTTGGGGATGTCTTACCGGGGCTTGTGGAGCCGAATCAGGCTGACCGAGGAGCGTTTGGGTTTCCCATTGCTCATGACCGAATCCGGCCGCGGTAGTCAACTGACTCCGGAATGTGAGGATTTGCTTAAAAAATATAGTATGTTGAGAAACCGCTGCCAGGCCGCAGACGATGCCGTCTATCAAGAAATTTTCGGCGACCTGTCCTTCCCCGGCATCTAACCGGTTACTTTCCTAACTTTTTTATAGACTCTCCAGTTTCGCACAATCACTTCTCCAAAACACTAATGCCTCGGTCATATCCTCTACTTAACCACCTTGTCAAGTTGGTCGAGACTCATCTTGTCATCATAAATTCCGGCCCCGACCTGGTAAGGTGAACTTCCGGCCTGGAGCATAAAGCTGATCTTTCTAGATGGTTCCATGGTGCCTGGTTTTGGCCACCAGTATTCCACCCAGGCTCCTCCGGGTTTCTTCGCCGCCTCGCAGAGCTGAACAAAAAAAAGCGTTCCCTTGATGTCCTTCAGTCCCGCCAGTCTTTTACCAATCAGCCCGGGTTGCTGGGAATGGGCGGCAATGGTTCCTTTCCCGCAATCATAAACAAAAATATAGGTGTCTTTCCAGACCCAGTTTGATTCTTTTTTATTGAACTCGGCCAGGCCGCTTTCACCGGATTTGCCCAGAAATGCCGCCGCCTCCCGGACTTTCTTAACGATCTCTTGGGGTGAGGCCGTCCCTTGAGCCAGGGCCGGTCCGGAGAAAGCCGCGGCCAGCCCTGCGACTAATAAAGCTACTCCCGATAATCTCAATAATTTCATTATGTCCCCCTTGGTTTACCGTTGTGTGCCGCAGATCAATAAGGATAGTTCCAAGGTCTAACATCCAAGGTTTAACAGACGGAGCGACTCGTTTCACCTCCTTTGGGTCCCGGCCTTCCGGGAAGACGGTGGCGGGTCACCAGGTGGATCCCTTAGTTTTAATCCATTCCTGCGCCGATCGGTGGCCTAACCGAGCCGACGCCTTAAAATCACTCAACGCCCTGTCCGGATCTCCTGATTTTTGGCGGGCCAGTCCTCGATTGAAATAGGCTTTGGCATATCCGGGGTCCAGTATAATGGCCTGGTCGTAATCGGAAACAGCCTCGGCATACTTCCCCAGGTAATATAAGGCGATGCCCCGGTTGTTCAGGGCTACGGCATTCTTGGGTTCCTTTTCCAAGGCGTTACTATATTCCCGGATAGCCCGGCGGTACTCTTCATGGTCCAGGTAAATGTCCCCCTGTTCCAGATACACTCCGGCGGCATCAGGTAATCTTGGCCTAAATTGATGCCAGGGGGTGATTGTTTGGGACGAATCATCCGCCTGCCGGTCGCCCGATGTGTCCGGGGCAGCACCGGCGGTTGACGAAGGACTCTGACCTATTTTCCCGGAGCCGGCCCCTCTGCCCTTCCCTGGTCCCGAACATTTGACACTCAATGGCGTGCCGTCGCAACATCTGCCGCCGCACACCCCTCCGTGACCGGCGCAGCAGCCCGGCTTAGCCTCCGCCGGCCCCGGGATAAGACAAAGCCGGCAAATCAGGGCAAGGACCAACAACCATCGGACTCTCATTCTCTTCATCCGTCATCAACACACAATCTTCACCAGTATCGGCCCGGTCAACCCAAATTGAGATTAACTTCACAATAATTCGATATCAATGACCGCCCCGGCCGGGATCTCCTCTTGACCTTCCGGGATAGTGATCACGGTGTCCTTGCGGGCCATGGATTTTAGCCGGCTGGTCGGTTTAAACGGGGTGACTTCCAGATGAGTGGGAGTCGCATTTATTTGGGCATGGATAAACTGGGTCCAATCCCGTTGCCCTGTGACCGTTTCGGTCAGCCGCGCCTTGACCACCGGGAAGGCCGGACCGTGGTATCCGGAAAAAGCCAACAATCCGGGCAAAGCCAGTTTGAGCCAGGCCAGTTCGTGAGACGGCGGCCCTCCGGGTAAGATAAAGAATGGCCGTCCCTGATAAAGACCGAACCCCACGGCTTTGCCGGGTCCCATCCTGACCCGGTGGTAAATGCCTTGCCAGCCCAGGCCCTGGAGCACGGCCAGCATCAAATCCCGCTCACTGGTCCAGGCACCGCCGCTGGTCACCAGCGCGTCTACCTGAGGCGCCAGGTCCAAAATAGTTCGGGTCAGGGCCTGCGAGTCATCCGGGGCCTGGGCATGGACCGGGATCATCCCAAAGCGCTGCAGCCACCCCGTGGTCTCAACCAGGTTGCTGGCGTAAACGGCGCCTCGGGACAGAGGCCGGCCGGGAAGGATGATTTCATTTCCGGTGGCGATCACGGCCACCCTGATGCGGCGAAACACCCTGACCCGGTCGCACCCCGCCGCAGCCAAGAAGCCCATCAAAGCCGGGGTGACCAGCTCCCCGCAATGGGCGACCACTTCACCTTTGGTCACATCCGTACCATGCGGCAGGATATTCCGGCCAGGTTCAGCCTCCAGGAAACACTTGACCAGCCCGGCTTGTTCCACACAAAATTCGCCGGCCAGGACCGCTTCCGCCCCGGCCGGGAGACGGGCGCCGGTCATAATCTTCATGGTGCGCCCCGGCTGCAAGTGCAAGTCCCGGGCGTCTCCGGCCCCGGTAAATCCGTCACACGGCAGAGCTATCGGCCGATCCGGCGAAGCCTCACGCACATCTTGGGAAAAAACGGCGAATCCATCTTTTTTGGACACATCGTTCATGGGGCTGTCCACCCAGGCCATCACTTCTTCAGCCAGGATGCGGCCCGTCAGGTCTAAAATTCCTGCTTCTTCACTGGCCGTTTCCCCGATGCGGTCAAGCGTTAGATGCAATGCTTCGTCGTAGCCTATCTTGGTTTGCATTATTTCCCTTTGTTTAAGATCCTAAGCCCGGCGGGCGCAAGGGATAAGAAGAGAGGCCTGGTGTATCATCCCCTAGTCAAAGGGGTGCGGATATCCACCGGAGTCTCCAGTTAAATAGCCGCGGGCAGGTTTTTACCTTGACAGGCCGGTTCATAATCCCTTACATTATCACATTTCAAGGAAACGGCGTATCTTTTTTTTGTTTAAATGTTACCATAGATTAACCGTGGGTCATTGACCCGGGCTAGCGGCCCGTCGCACTTAGGAATACAATCACATGGCTGCCCCATCTAGACTACAAAAAATTCGAAACATCGGTATCATGGCCCACATTGACGCCGGCAAGACGACCTTGACCGAACGCATCCTCTATTATACCGGTAAATCGCATAAAATGGGCGAAGTGCACGATGGCGAGGCCATCATGGACTGGATGCCGGAGGAACAAGAGCGCGGCATCACCATCACCTCGGCGGTGACCACCTGCCTCTGGAAAGAAGCGGTGATCAATATCATTGACACCCCCGGCCACGTGGACTTCACCATCGAAGTGGAACGGTCCCTGCGGGTATTAGACGGAGCCATAGGTGTCTTTTGCGCGGTGGGTGGAGTGGAACCCCAGTCCGAGACGGTTTGGCGTCAGGCCGATAAATATCATGTGCCCAAGATCGTATTTATCAACAAGATGGATCGAGTGGGCGCCAACTTTTTCAATTGCGTCGACATGATCAAAGACCGGCTCCATGCCGATCCCCTGTTGTTGGAGCTGCCCCATGGTCAAGAAGAGACCTTTGACGGGGTGATTGATCTGATCAAAATGAAATGGATCGTCTGGCGGAAAGAATCGCTGGGGATGGAGCTTGAGGAGCGTGATATCCCCAAAGATGACCTGGAGACGGCCCTAAAATATCGAGAACAGTTGGTGGAGAAGGCCGCAGATTTTGATGACGGGATTATGGAAAAGTACCTGGCTGAAGCAGAAATCCCGCTTAAGGATCTCCAGGCCGCCATTCGGCGGGGAACCATCGGCCTTAAGATTGTCCCTGTTTTCTGCGGCGCGGCCTTAAGAAACCAGGGCGTGCAACCATTGCTGGACGGGATTGTCAGCTACTTGCCCACCCCCCTGGATGTTCCGCCGGTTTCCGGCCATGATCCCAACACCGGGGATAATGTTACGCGAGCCTCGTCCGATAATCAGCCCCTGTCTGCTCTGGCCTTTAAGATCCAGATGGATCAGGGCCGCAAGGTGGCTTATCTACGCATCTATTCCGGCAAGCTGGCCACCGGGGCCGAGGTCTACAACCCCACCCGTCAGTCTTTTGAAAAAGTTTCCCGAATTCTGAAAATGCACTCCAATAAAAGGGAGCGATTAGACGCTGCCGCGGCAGGAGACATCGTGGCCGTCATGGGGTTGAAAAAAACCAAAACGGGCGATACGCTGTGTCCCAAAGACCAACCGATCTTGCTGGAGCCCCTTGATATTTATGAACCGGTCATCTCGGTTGCGGTGGAACCTAAAGCCATCGGTGATCAAGAAAAGCTGTTTCAGGTACTCCAATCCCTGGCTGAAGAAGACCCCACCTTCCATTTTAACCAGGATGAGGACACCGGTCAGACAATTATATCCGGCATGGGAGAGCTCCATCTGGAGGTGCTGGTCCACCGCATCAAGCGGGAGCATAACCTGGATGTCAATGTGGGCAAGCCCCAGGTTGTTTACCGTGAGTGCGTCAAGGACAGGGCTGAACACACCGAAACCTTCGACCGCGAACTGGCCGGATCTCACCATCGGGCTACGGTCACACTGCGGGTCTCAGCCCGGACCGGGGGCAGCGGCAACCGATTTATCAGCCAGGTCAGCGAGGAACTCCTTTCCTCTCATTTCCTGGCCCCCATCGAAGAAGGGGTGTTGGAATCCATGGCCGGCGGTGTATCTGCCGGATATCCCATGGTGGATGTCCGGGCCGAACTTCTGAGTGTCTCCGTCCATCCCGATTTTTCAAGCGAAATGGCCTTTAAAATCG
>JADFXY010000103.1:0-12249 GCA_015233355.1 Deltaproteobacteria bacterium
TTATTTGGGCCAACCTACTACGGAACAGGCGACCAGCGTCAAAATCGACTGGTCGAAGAAGCTCTCTTCCTTGAGACGGAAACTGGGCCAAAAGGCCAAGCAGGAGCCGAAGTTTCGGTTCTATGCGCTGTATGAACACATTAGCCGGGATGACGTACTGTATGCTGCCTGGGACAAGGTCCGGGCCAACGGCGGAAAACCGGGAACAGATCGGGTGTCTATCACCGACATCGAAAAGAGCGCCGGCGGAGTAACGGGTTTTATCAAGGAGATTCAACAGAGTATTCGCCAGAAGACTTACCAGCCGCAACCGGTCAGACGGGTTTACATTCCGAAGGCCAATGGTAAAATGCGGCCGCTGGGCATCCCGACGGTGCGCGACCGGGTCGTTCAGATGGCGACATTGTTGATTCTCGAACCGATCTTCGAGGCGGATTTTGAAGACTGTTCCTATGCCTTTCGCCAGGGCCGTTCGGCGCATCAAGCCCTGGAGGAGATCAGAAAGTATCTCAAGGCGGGCCTCTGTGCCGTGTATGATGCGGACCTGAAAGGGTATTTTGACTCTATCCCTCATGATAAGCTGATGGTGTGTTTGCGGATGCGAATTTCCGATGGACAGGTTCTGAAGCTGATTCGGATGTGGCTGGAGGCGCCGGTGGCAGAGCCGCACAAACCTGGAAATTCCGGGGGTAATCAACTCCGCCGGACGACGCAGGGGACACCTCAAGGCGGGGTTATTTCACCACTCTTGGCGAATATTTACCTGCACTGGTTTGACAAGGTTTTCCACCGGGCCAATGGTCCGAGCACCTGGGCTAAGGCCAGGTTGGTGCGTTATGCTGACGATTTTGTTGTTCTAGCGCGTTTTATCGACAAGCGAATTACAGGTTGGATTGAGCGGACCATCGAGGAATGGTTGGGCCTGGAGATCAATCGGGACAAGACGCAAGTGCTTAACCTTCATGACGAAGGGGCAACACTGGACTTCTTGGGATACTGTTTTCGTTTTGACCGCGACCTCTGGGAAGCAAGAAAGCGATATTTAAACATGTTTCCCTCGAAGAAGGCGGTGCAGAACGAAAAGGCGAAACTGCGGGAAATGACAGGCCTGAGCAGAAGCTGGGTTCCCTTGCCCAGTCTTATAGAGGACCTGAACACCCATCTGGCCGGGTGGAGTAATTACTTCCAGCCTGGCTATCCTCGCGTGGTTTTTAATAAGATTAACAGCTACGTAAGGGATCGCCTGTATCGTCACTTGACGCGCCGGAGCCAGCGACCGTTCAGACCACCTAAGGGGACCACCTTCTACGCTCATTTCAAGCAATTGGGATTGATCTACCTGTGAACGCATTTCGTGACTCCTGTGCATGTCCTCGGCGAGAGTCTTTAGGAAAGCCGGATGCGGGAAATCCGCACGTCCGGTTTGAATGAGGGGGCAACTGATGATCGGGACGGCTCTATGACACGTAGTAGCCGCGTGCGGCGAGGGCGTCATTTAAAGTTCCTGAACCAACTCTATCATCAGTACTCTACTCTACCTTTTGGTTGTCCGCTATCCAAGCCAAATTGTCATAAAGATGATCTTCATTAAATTTGTCTTTAATTCCTAATACATCACACGCCGCATGGACTCGTGCAAGTCTGACCGCCGACAGCCTTGACCCTTGTCCAATTAGTCTGGCCATGACTTGCCATAATGCCAATTTCCCTTGCCGGTCAGACCCCAGGGCCTTCTCAATTCCAATTTGTCCTGCAAGTTCATATAGTAACCAAGTTGCTCCAATGCTCATGCCCTCCTTAACCTCAACCGAATCCTTGCCATTAGCCAATAACGACATATCGTTCTTATGCGTTAAGGCGAACTTTATGGCGGCGACGTCTTCAGGAGGACAGTGAGTCAAATTCGCAATGGTCCGAGTCCTGGCTCGACCCTTTTCCCGATAAGATTCTCTGAGCAGGATACAGAGATGGGAAATTTTGCCGTCTTTAGTTTTTGTGGGGACCTCGGTAATATACATGAGTATATTATTATCAAATAATTTCTTATTTGTCAAGATATATTTTTATACATACATGAGTACAAATCGGTCACCAAATGACACTTTTTCTTGATATATCACGACAGTAACAAAATGGCGTCTGGAACTTCCGTTACAAACTGAACAAAAAGAGGACGCCTCGTGGAGGTAAAGGGATTACTACGCTCAAAAGACCCGAACGGAATGTTTAACGGACCGTTTTGGCCTATCCGCGTAATTTGCCTCCACGAGACAGTGTAACCATATGTTATAGATGTTTAAAAAATGGTAATAACAAAAATAACGGATAGCCTTTGCTTTCACCACAAGAAGTCAATTGCAGTTTTTAAGTTTCATAAGATTCTCCCAAAGCGCCAAGAATTCAAGTCGCCCGCCATTATTTGGCAACCCTTACGAGAAAAAGCCGCCAGATAGAGAATAAAGAAAGCCGGAGCCACGAAGGGCCACAGCGGGGATCCCTGTTTCGCTTGGAATCCGCTGAAATCGTGAATCACAACTCCGCTCAGTGTCTCCGAGGTAATACTAATTTTCCATGAATAACTATAACGATACGTTTCAGATGTCGCACTCCCCAGGATTAAAATGCACGTTTACATCGTAGGAATTGCCCCCTGTGGGAAAGTGAATAACTCATCAATTTAAATATGTTTCTGGTGATTAAATGGGGCGGGCAGGCATATTTTAGGCCTGTCTTTGGCCGGAGGTGAACCAGCCAAAAACAGGCGGAAAAAGACTCTATTTTTTTGCAGAACCATAAAGTTCCAGCCGCATCGTAATATGTTCATGCCAAGTTACGGGATGGATTCTGACAAATCTTGCTTTAATGGGCTTGGGGAAGCGATGAAAAACCAGCGTATTCGTATCTTGGTTGCCTTGAAAAAGGGTCCGATCTTTATCACTTTTGGTTTTATAGAAGGTCCACTGTTTTCCGTCGGAGCTATAGCTTAGTGCATATGATGTGACCCACTGAAGGTAATTAGCGTGCCTGCCTTTCGTCGCCACTCCCACAATTTCTCGAACTTTACCTAAATCGACCTGGAGCCATTGGTTTTGGTCTAATTCACCTGCCGACCAATTTGAATGTGCCGAGGTGTCCGAGAGCTTAGCATGTTGTGGCGAATATACGGAATCATTGACGTAATAAGATGACGCTGAAAAAGCCGTCAGTGGTAGTTTTTCTGCCAAAGGAATATCATTCTTTCCCGGATCGACAGCAAAAACAGTGGCAACAACTAGACCAATGGAAAGGGCAGAAGTAATCACATAAAGAATAATTTTTGTTAGTTTTTTCTTCATACTTAATCCTCCTCTTGTTAAAGGGTAACTAAAGAGTGTAGCCAGCGCCAACGGCGTCATTCCGAAACATTTTGACCGTATCCAAAGAATATTCGTACAGGTCCTTACCGACCAGATCAAGTTTCTTTAAGACATCATTAGTCACGGTAATAATTTGACAGCCTACTTCGTCGGCTTGAAAGACATTGAGAAGTTCCCGGGGACTGGCCCAAATAAGCTCGATATTGGGATTAACCGCGATCATTTCCACGGCCGCGGCCATAAGAGGCACCGGGTCGCGGCCGGAGTCGGCTATTCTCCCGGCAAACACTGAAATATAGGCCGGAGGGCCCCCGGCTAACGCACTGCTCACGTCCCGAACCTGTCCCAGGGTCATCAAGGCCGTAACATTGACCTTGACCCCGGCATCGGCCAGTCGGCGCACCAATTCGACAGAGGACCGGGTCTGGGTATTCATCACTGGAATCTTCACGTAAACATTATCGCCCCAGCTCGCGATCTTCTTGGCCTGTCGCTCCATCTCCTCGAAGTCGTCGGAAAAAACCTCAAAAGAAATGGGCCGGTCCGGGATTGACTTGAGAATGTCCGAAGCAAAGGCCTCGTAGTCGGATATACCGGCTTTTTTCATGAGGGTGGGATTGGTAGTGAAGCCCTTAATGTACGGCTTGGGATACATCTCCAACATTCCGGCCTTATCCGCGCCATCGGCAAACAATTTTATCTTTAATTCAGATACCTTTTTCATGTGCCCATCTCCTTAAATTTTGCTTGATCCAGAATCCAATCCACGGCCTCAAAAAGCGAAGGCACGCTTAGGTGCGGCTGAATCTTTGGTGGTTTTTCGGCATAAGCATAGTCAATTAGAACTGTACGACATCCCGCGTTGTGGCCGGCTTCTATGTCCCGCCAGCGGTCACCGACCATAAAGCTGGATGAGAGATCGATATGATATTGTTCAGCGGCCTGAAGCAATAACCCTGCCTGGGGTTTCCGGCAGAGACACCCGTCCTGATCATCATGGAAGCAGGTCAGAATGTCGTCAAGGGGTAATTTAGACCGCAGGGCGGTATGAATGTCTTCGACCACCCGGCGTTTCTGCGTTCCCCTGGCCACATCAGGCTGGTTGGTCACGCCGATGAGAAGAAATCCGGCGTTTTTCAGCCTGGTCAAAGCTTCGGGGACCAAAGGTAATAAGACTAACTCCTCCACGGACTGCGGAGGATAAGGTCTTCCATCTTTAACGACTGACCGATTAATGACCCCATCTCGGTCAAGAAACACGGCGCTCCGGGTGGTTGGGTTCATTTGACGGATTCCCATTTGGTCTCCCCGGTTTTAAGCCGCGGATGGGAGACCAGAAGGTGCCAGACAACACCTTGAAACGCTTCGGTATGAGGGGTGACCAGGGACGGGTCGACGGTCGGAATGATGACGCAAGCATCCGCCACTTTGGCCGTGTAACCGCCGCTTCGGCCGACCACGCCACCGATTTTAGCCCCCACTTCCTTCGCATACTGGAGGGCGGAGACCAGATTGGGGCTGACATTTTTTTCCAAATCGCCGCCACCGACCGAGAAGACAAAAATCATATCATTCTGATTGAGCCGGCTGGTTTTGAGCCATTCCACAAAGACGCTCTGCCAACCGTCATCGTTAGTCCGAGCCGTCAATTCAGACACATTATCCGTCGGGGCGTAGGCTTCAATGCCCACGATCTTGCGAAAATCGTTGACGGCATGGGAGGCATTGGCCGCACCCCCACCCACACCGAGAATAAACATCCGTCCCTTGTTGCGCCTGGTCTCTTCAATCAAGGCGGCGGTCTTCTCAATGGCGGCGGTATCCAACAGATCGATTATTTGTTTGGCCTGTGCAAGAAAATTTGTAGCAAAATCCATGTTAAGCTCCCGGGATTGAATCCCTTTTTGAATTATCAAGGAAGTCCGGTGACGGCGACAATAGTCGACGAAGCTCCTCCAGTCCCTGGAGCGACCCGATTTCGTAAAACCGTTCCGCAACTTCGTAACCGGCCAGATCCCGGCTCCGGAGTAACTCCTGGTAGAGTTCGGCCAAGTCATATGGGTCGTCATTCGGGACAGAAGAAAAGGCAACGGCGCGGAACACGCCCAGCCCATAGTCGATGTGATGCATTTGAGGACTGATGTTCTTCTTGTCGTAATTGATGATCCGCCCGTGCCCAAATTCCACGTTGCTGGTGTCCCAGGCGCCTTTATTGCAATATACGGTCATTAAGGCCCGGCAACCACTTCCCTCAAAGGTTTGCTGCACTGCCGAATAATCGCAAGTCAGGTAGGAGTCGCCATAAAGCACGAAAAAAGTGTCGCCTAATTGGGGTAGGGCGTTTTTAATGGCCCCGCCGGTGCCCAAGAGGCGGTCACCATCAAAGACAAACTTCACTTCCAACCCAAACTGCCGCCCGTCTCCGACAACGTCCTGGATCATCTGCCCTAAGTACCCGGCGCAGATAACGACTTTCTTTATCCCCGCGGTCTTCAACAGCCTAAGCTGGTGGGCGATAAATGGTTCCCCATTTATATCGATCAAAGCCTTGGGAATGGTCTGGGTCAGGGGCCTGAGGCGGGTGGCCAATCCCCCAGCCAGAATAGCTACGTGTAGAGGGTCGGCAATCATGATTGAGCGATCACTTTAGTCCCTTCAAAATCAAACCTGAAGCGGACCTCGGGCAACCCCACTTCCCTCATGGCCCGGCGGAGATTTACTTTGTCTTCGGCATAAAACATGAGAAATCCGCCACCACCGGCGCCGACTAATTTTCCGCCGAGGGCCCCGTTGGCTCGGGCGATTTCATACCAGTCGTTAATAGGATCGTTGCTCATGCCCCCGGATCGCTGTTTCTTGTGCTCCCAATGCACGTGCATGAGTTCGGCAAACTTATGCAAGTCACCGGATTCCAATGCCTGCCGGCTTTCCTGGCCCAATTCCTTCACAAAATGCAAATTAGAAATCATGTCCCGGTCATTCTTTTTGCTCTTGTCATCTTGTTCTTTTAAGATGCCCGAGGCGGAGCGAGAGTAACCGGTGAAAAAAAGGAGCAAATTGTCCTCAAGATTGTAAATGGTGTCTTGAGCGATCTTAAGCGGCCAGGCCTCCACCTGCCCATTGGGCATAAACCGAAAACAGGTCAGGCCGCCGTAGGCCGCGATATATTGGTCTTGTTTGCCCACGGGTTCTTTTAGGATGTCTATTTCAATATGGCAGGCTTGTTCGGCTAATTCGTTCGGATGGACCAGATTCTTCTTCATGGTGTGTAAGGCCTTAAGCAGGGCGGTGGAAAAACTGCCCGAAGAGCCCAATCCGGTGCCGGCTGGAATGTCGGCCATGCTGGTCATTTCCAGGTGGGGCGCTTCGACCCCGGTTAATCGCAAGCACTCCCTGATGATGGGATGCTGGATTTCATCAATTGAGCCGACCCGCTCCATTTTGGAGTATTTAATGATCAACTCCTGGACAAAGGTATGGTGTAACGTAATATAGACATATTTGTCTATGGCCGCGGCGATTAAGAAACCGCTGTGCTCTTTGTAATACGACGGCAGATCGGTGCCGCCGCCGCCTAAAGAGATTCGCAAAGGACTGCGGGTGATGATCATAAGCTGGACCCCTGATAAATTTTCTCTACAATTTGGAGCGCTGCCCGAGCATCTCTCAACCCGGCGTCCGGTTGGCGTCCGAGTTGGATGTCTTCCACAAAAAGGCGGAATTCAACATCCCAAGAGGTATCGGCAAAAGGGTATTCCCAGATAGTCGTTTCCGGCGGGCCCATCTGGGGGAGCATTTTGTAGTAGGCCAGCCGCTCTATGCCGTAGCTTCCACCCAAACCCGATATTTCCAGCTTGGCCAGGCGGCCGTAAATTTCAAAGGAAAAGGTGTTTTTCCACTCCGTCCAACTGGCGTGCAAAAAAGCAACCTGTTTTTTTGGCGTCTTTAGTAACATAAAACCGTTGTCTTCGACAGGCATATCCCAAAAGTAGGTATGGGCAAATCCTTGGACCTGGCTGAAATCTCCTAAAAAAGTGCGGGCCAAGTCAATCAGGTGGACCCCCTGATCAGTCAGTTCGCCGCCCCCGGCCAGCTCTTTGACGGCCCGCCATTCCTTATCGTAACCGCGGCGTCCGCCGTGCCCGTATCGGCCCCGGACAAACATCAGCTCCCCCATCTCTCCTGAGGCGACGATTTCCCTGGCCCTGATAAAAGAGGGATGGTATCGATGATTAAAGCCGACTCTGACCACGACCTTCTTTTCGTCCGCCAAAGCGATAACCGGATCGAGTTCCTGGGCGCTGCAGCCGGCCGGTTTTTCCACTAAGACATGCTTTCCGGCCATGATCGCGGCTGTGGTAATCTCGGCCAGGGCGTTGTGCGTGGTGGCGACCACGACGATATCCACATCGGGACGAGCAACGGCCTCTTGCCAATGAGTCGTGGCCTCTACTCCGGGCTTTTTCCGAGCAAATTCTATAGCCCGTTCCTTAACAGCGTCGGCGCAGGCCGTCAGTCGACAACCAGCCAGGTAATTTGATCTTTTTTCACCGATAAAGCCACATCCGATAATGGCGACGTTCATGCTATCCCCACTCCTTACCCCGATCACCGGGGACGATCCGCCTCAGGGTATAAATATCGGTATCAATTAAGTCGGGGAGGTGCCCTGGTAGGTCTTTCCAGGGATCCCAGACGGCGCTAATCAGCTTTCCGGTGATGCCGTTACTCTCGTCCGAACCCAGAAAAACACATAAAGCAGCGCCAACCTCCAAAGGGGTGCCCCCTTGTTTCTTGATGCCGACCATCTTGTCATAAAATGATTGGCCGACTTTATCCGGCCCGGCTTCAATGACTTCATCCAGCAGCCGGGTATTTAGCGCTCCGGGCGCGACCGTATTGACCGAAATTCCAAACTCGCTGGTCTCGCCGGCGAGCGTCTCCGCAAAACGAACCACCGCGGCTTTTGACGCGGCGTATGCGCTTAGAAACGGCATAGGATTAGTTGCTCCCCCTCCTGACATGATAATGATTTTTCCACCAGGTTGTCTTTTAAGATAGGGGATGGCTTCACGGCAGGGGAATACCGTGCCGAGCAGGTTTATCTCTATTGCCCTGACCCATTCAGTTAAATCCACCTGATCGATGGCGCCCTTTGGCCCATAAACCCCGGCGTTGCAAAGAAGGATATCTAATCCACCGAATGCCCTAATTACGGTTTCCATCAACCTGCGCACGTCGGATTGGCTGGATATATCGGTTGGTACCGCCAACACTCTTGATTTTCTGTCAGGGTCGGTTGCAAGTTTCTCAACAGCCTGGTTAAGTCTCTCTTCGTTTCGGGCACACAAGGCGACAGAGGCCCCTTCATCCAAAAAGGCCAGCGCCACTTCAAAACCAAAACCCATACTGGAACCGGTAATGATCGCTCTTTTATTCGCCAGTTTCACGACGGCCTCCCCACGGTGAGATAAGTAACACGGGTGTCTCCCCCAAGTGTGGCGCCTAAAAAACTTCCCGGATCAATGACCACGGGGTGTATCATCCACTGGATGATATCTTCAACCTTTAAATCACGGAATTGCGGCCATTCAGTGCCCATAAGCAGAGCATGAGAGCCCTGCAAAGACTCCTGGGCCGAGCGGCACAGACGAATAAACCCGGCGTCATCCGGTAGATTCTCAATGACAGGATCATAGGCTGAAACAAGGGTCCCCTGATCATTTAACCAGCGGCACACTTCCAAGGATTCAGAACGACGCAACGTATTGGTTCCAGGTTTGTAGGTTAGCCCCAATACGGCCACCTTTTTACCATGTAGCTCGTTTAAGACTCTCTTAATGGCGCGTCTGGACCAGTGTTTATGGGTGTTGTTACTCTCCAAAACCCCGGAGATAAGGGGCGTGGCAAGATTGTTCTTCTGTCCGAATGAGATAAGGTAATTGATATCTCTAGCCAATGTTCCGCCCGCAAACGGTCCGCCCGCCCTCAAATAAGCGCCTGGTCCAATGCGGACATCACTTTTCAGTCCCTTTTCCACATCACCGACGTTGGCTCCAACTTGCTCACAAATTACGGCAAGTTCGTTGATGAAGGTAATTGAAACTGCTAAGAAGGAATTCAGCGCATGTTTAGTCATCTCGGCAGATTCAACGGACATCCAAATAATGTTATCTGTGAAAGGCCGGAGCAGTCGGGAGATTAAAGCTTGATCTTTTTCTGTTCTGACCCCGGCCACGACCCGGTCGGGGTGTGTGAATACCGAGATAGCCTTCCCTAAACGCAGGTTTTCGGGAACACAGGCAAATGAGGCTGCTCCACCGGGTATGTCGTGGTGGTATAGTTCCTCCAGTGTTTTGATTGAACCTACTGGAAGCTGCGAGGAAATGATTATCAAAGTCTGGGACTTAAGAAAGGGAAAAACCGAGCGGACATTCTCAACGACAAAGTCGACATCGGCTCTGTCTTCTTCATCTACGGGGGTATCGTAGGCGACCCAAAGGATATCGGAGTCGGTTATATCATCAGGGGAATCCGTAAAGGACAGGAGACCCTTTGTTGTCCCAGCGACGACCAGGTTTTCTAGCCCCGGTTCCTTGATGGGTAATTTACCTCGCGATAATCCATCAATAATCTCTTTATTTGAGTCTAGTCCGATGACGGAGAAACCCGCGGCGGCAAGACAAGCAGCCGTAACCGTGCCCAAATGCCACATCCCAAGCACACAGATTTTCATCTCCGTTCCTCCAAGAGAAAGTGATTTTCTTTCAGGTACTGGAGCGTCTTAATTATGCCTTCTTTGATTGTCAGCTTGGGCCGCCAGCCGAGGGCCTTAATGCGAGAACAATCAAGCAAGATAAAGGGGCTGTCCCCAATCCACCCCCGCTCTCCTCCCTCGTAAGTAATTTTCGGAGCCAGCCCCAGGTGTTCGCAGATCCAACCGATGGAATCATTGACCTGACAGTATTCGTCCGCCCCCAGGTTAAGTATGTTGACCTTGTCGGTACCCTTTTCAATAGCCCATAGCATGGCCGTCAGGCAGTCTTGAATATACAAATAGGACTTCCGTTGCAGCCCATTGCCTAAGACATGCAAGTGGTTAGGATCATCCAAAAGGTGCTTATAGAAGTCAAACACGTGGCCGTGGGAATACCGCTCGCCAAGAATGGACACAAACCGAAAAATCCAGACCGTAAATCCGAACCCTTCACAATAGGCCTGGATTAGCCCTTCACCGGCGAGTTTGGAAGCTCCGTATAAGGACGTTTGGATCGGGAAAGGGGCATTTTCCGGGGTGGGAAAAACCTCTGGTTCGCCATAGATGGAACCAGTAGATGAAAAGGCAATTTTACTAATGCCATTGGCCCGCATGGCTTCTAATACATTGAAAGTGGCTATGGTATTTTGCTCTAGATCTTTACGAGGGTGTTCGGTGCCGAAACGGACATCGGCGTTGGCCGCTAGGTGAAAAACAAAATCCGAGCCCTTCATGGCCTGGGTCAGGCTTTGGGTATCAAGGATATCACCTCTGGTCAGGGTAAACCTGGGGGATTTATTGGCCAAGGTTAAAAAGTCCTCCTGACCGGTGGAGAAGTTGTCGAATCCGGACACGTCATGGCCGCCATCCAATAGCCGATCTACCAAATTGCTGCCGATAAAGCCCGCACAGCCGGTTATAAAATAATACAAGAACTCCTCCGTCGGTCAAGGGTGTACAATAGGTGGCTTTAATGATTTATTCTGAATCAGAATTGGTCAATGATTACAGGTTCCTGGTTTCCGGGCTACCACGATAACTTGCCATCCGAAGGGGCTACCTAGTAAGTTAAAATTGAATAACATATTGAAAAACTTCATTGTAACGGTAGATAATGAAGCCCAAAAACCTTTGTTTCCAGATTTCACGTCTTCAATCAGCTTTCTTCCCCGGAGGATTACAACAAGTCTATACAAATTAAAAAAAGGGAATCCTGCCCTATATATTGTTTCAACATGAAACCCGGCTGCCTTCAGAACTTCTTCAATTAAATTTCGGGTGAAATGGCGGATATGGCCAATGTGATGGTCAAAAGACGACATTTTACCCCCAGGTACCGTCAAGAATAGATAGCCATCTGGTTCCAAATAGGTTTTGACACGCTGCAAGAATAACACTGGGTCGTCCACGTGCTCCAATACTTCGCTACATACAGCATGAGTAGCCCACTCCGCATATTTATCTAGTACATCCGGAGGGTCTAAGATATCGGCTGTGATAAAAGTCACCTTAGGCACTTTCTGTTGTGATATTCTTACACCTATGGCACTCAATTCTAATCCAACCACTTCACTGTTAGGGAGACTCTCTTGAAGAGCAGCGCACAGGTCTCCTTGACCACTGCCAATGTCCAATATTCGGATGCAGTTATCATCATTATGCTTTTTGATCAACCTCACAACTAACTGGTGCCGGTAGCGCTGGGCGGGGTTTGTCTCAGCAGAATTGGCATAGTTATTCCAATGGTCCTCCCAATTGTCAAATTCAATATGATTCATCATTTCTTCATAACCTAAAAAGGAAAGGAGCCTCAGCGTTTCGGCCAAAGTCTTCTTCGTTAAGGATTAAGACCAATTAATCTTAGTCCGTTGGAAGATACGTACATCGTTTGCAGTCGATAATGTTCAGTAAATTTTTTTAATTGTACTAGTGTTTAATTGCATAAATTAGCGATAGTATTACTGAGATGTGAACCGTTCACTTCTCTTTTTCTCCAGATAAATGGTTTGGCTCTTTGACTATAGGCGGCCACGAAATCCTTGATGGCTTGACACAACTGCTCAACGTTCTGAAAGCTGGCTCCACGTAAAGCTTTTCGGGACAATATCCCAAACCAAATCTTTACTTGGTTGAGCC
>JADFXY010000104.1:0-12168 GCA_015233355.1 Deltaproteobacteria bacterium
TTACGTACGACAAACTGATGGCCATGACACAGCCCTGGAGCACCGGAAAGTCCCGGGAGTTGATGGCGGTGATGATCAGCGTCCCGATTCCGGGCCAGGAAAAAATGGTCTCGGTGATGATGGACCCGGCCAGTAACCCGCCGAACTGGAGACCGATCAGGGTAATGATGGGAATTAGAGCGTTTCTAAGGGCATGTTTCATCAGTACGGTTAGTTCTTGAAGTCCCTTGGCCCGAGCCGTGGTGATGAAGTCTTCTTTGATCACCTCCAACATGCTCGACCGGGTCATCCGGGTCAGGATGGCGGCCATGGACGTGCCCAGGGTCATAGCCGGCAGAATCATGTGGCTAAGCCCCCCGGTCCCCGAAACCGGCAACCAGCCCAGGTTAATGGAGAACAACAGGATCAAGAGAGGTCCCAGCCAGAAGTTGGGCATGGCCACGCCGAGCAAGGCAAAGAACATGGCCCCATAGTCGATAAAGGAGCCGCGTTTGACCGCGGACAGAACACCGGCCGGAATGGCGATACAGATGGATATGGCAATGGCCCCCAGGGTCAGCATCAGGGTGGCGGGAAACCGTTCCATGATCATGTTTATCACCGGTTTCCGGGTGTGAATGGATTGGCCCAGATCGCCGGTAATCACTTCGCCCAGGTAGATCAGATATTGCCGGTGAATGGGCAGATCCAGGTGAAATTCTTTGATCAGAGACATCCGGTCGGCCGGTTGGGCCTGCTCCCCCAGCATGTAATCTATGGGATCCCCAGGAATTAACGGGCGGAGTGAAAACACGAGGGTCACCACACCCAACATAGTCGGGATCAAGAGCAGCAGTCTTCTGGCAATGTAAGATGAGGACATGGTTTCTCCTCTTGGTTCAAAAACGGCAAAAAGTCAACATAAGTTACAATCGGCCTGGTCTGCTCTCGGTGATCATTCAGTCGTGATATATGGGCGGATCATGTTCAGCTTCTTTCGGCCAATCCCTTTGACCTGGATGATGTCGTCCACTTGAGTGAAATTGCCGTAAGTTTTACGGTAGCCGGTGATCTTTTCGGCAGTCTTCCGGCCTATTCCGGGGATTAAAGTCAGGTCGGCCCTGGTTGCTTGATTGACATTAATCGGGATAAAGAAGAGAAACTTTTGGACTGCGGTCATTTCTGTCCGGCTGCTTCGGGCGTTATCCGGGCCGAAATATGGCTGAACCGGGGCGGCCGGCACGTCTTCAGCCTGATTGACCCGGTAGGGATGTGTGCCATAAGCTACGATCAGGACCAGCAAGGCGATCAACACCTTTTGGCGCGGGGTGATCGAAAACATGCTTCCCCCAAAGATTGTTCCATTTTCTTTAAAATGGTCAATTACGATTAAGCCCCAACGGGGCGCTCTAGGTTAGCCCAGCGGCAACGCCCTGGGTAGGGGCGGCGACTATACCAAATACATGTCATGATCTAATAAAAACGCCGGCAATTCCGTACTTGACCCGTAACCGGATATCCCATTCAAAGGACATGACTTTGGGGGCCGGCCGACCTCCTGACCACCCTGCCGACACGTAATCTGCCGTATTTCCCAGGGCGCTGCCACTGGGCTAACCTAGAGCGCCCCGTTGGGGCTTTAAAGGAGTTATCATCAACAGAAAGCCTTTGTCTTAACTCAACGACATTGAAAGACAACCAGCAACCAGCACCCAACCCGCCCTTTACCCCCGGCCTTCCAAGACGCGTTTGATGACCGTAGCCATTTCTCGTCGGGTCAGGGGCTTCATGACGAACTCTTTAATGCCTAATTTCTTGGCAGCTTCATAGCTGATGGTTTCACTGAAGCCGCTGCAGAGAATGATGGGTATATCGGGGCGAACATCCAGAATTTCTCGGGCTAATTCGGCCCCGGTCAGATTGGGCATGGTCTGGTCGGTAATGATTAGATCGAAGTAGCCGGGGCGTTGGCGAAATCGTTTCAAGGCCTCGACACTGTTGGTCATGGCCACGACGCGGTAACCCAGGCTTTGGAGCAGGTCGGTGCCCATTTCCACAACCAGGTTTTCGTCGTCGACAAAGAGGATCCGGGCGTCGCCGGTAGCCCCCAAGGCCGCCTCTTCGTTAGCCGCGGAAACTTCTCCTTCCAGCCTGGGGAAATAGACATGGAATGTCGTCCCTTGCTCGAGTTCGCTGTAAACGGTGATGGCGCCGTCATGACTTTTGACCAGCCCGTGAACCACGGCCAGGCCCATGCCCGTACCCTGGCCCTTTGGTTTAGTCGTGAAAAACGGTTCGAATATCCTCTCCTGTGTCTCTTGGTCCATGCCGTGGCCCGTGTCGCCAACGGTTAACCTGATGTAACAACCAGGCGTCAAATCGAGTTGTTGGAGCATCAGCGGATTGTCGAGAAACAGATTGCTCAGCGTAATCCGGAGAGTGCCGCCCTTGTCGCGCATGGCGTAACCGGAGTTGGTGCAAAGATTCATCAAAATTTGATGGATTTGAGTCGGATCGGCCAGGATGACGCCGGTTTCGTCTTGAATATCTTGGTGAATTTCAATAGTTGAAGGAATCGAAGCGCGCAGGAGCTTGAGTGCTTCGCTGACGATGGAAGACAGGCGAACCGGTTTTTTTTCTTGTTCGGTTTGGCGGCTAAAGGTAAGGATTTGTTTTACTAATTCCTTGGCTCGATGGCTGGCCTGGAGAACCCGTTCCAGACGGTGCCGCAACCTGCCGCCTTCTGGAGCTTCCACCGCGGCCATTTCGGTGAAACCGATGATAGCCGCCAAAATGTTGTTGAAATCGTGGGCGATACCGCCGGCTAAGACACCCACGGCTTCCATTTTTTGGGCCTGACGAAGCCTGCTTTCAATCCGCTTGGACTCGGTCACATCGTGCAGGATGGCCAGCATTCCGGCGGGGGTTCCGGTATGATCATAAAATCTGGAACCGCTTATACTTATGTCCAGAATCGAGCCATCTTTAGTCAGGCGCCTGGTTTCAAAACCGACACAAGGTTTGCCTTCTTTGACGATCCCTATAACTGTTTCCCAGGTGATCCGCTTTTCCGATTCCGGGACAAAATCGATTCGTTTTCCCTTAAGCTCCTCGAAAGTCCAGCCGAAAATCTGAGTGAAAGCCGGATTCAGGTATTCCACTTCGCCATTCATACTATAAACAATAATGGCATTGGGGGAAAAATTGAGCAAAGATTTGTAAACATCTTCAGCCTTCTTAGATTCTTCATAAAGCCGCTGAAAATCGTGCCTGCTTTGGCGCAGAGCCTCTTCGGCCCGGCGGTATTCCGTAATATCTTCATAAAGTACGAATCGATCTCCTGTGCCCATGGTCGCGGGAGTAAACTGGATTTCTTTCCGGGTCCCGTCCTTACAGGTGACCTTAAATATCCATTTGCGGCTGCCGTCCTCCGGCCAATTGGCCCAGGCCTGGACTGCCTGGGCCCGATCCTCAGGATCAGGAAACGCCTTTCCGAACCACGCTCTTCCGGTTGGAACATCTTCAAGAGTGTAACCGAGAAGCTGAGTGAATTTGGGGTTGACGAACTTGTACGTTCCGTTTGGAGCAATCACGGCGATGCCCATCGGTGACTCATGAGTCAGAACACGGTATTTTTCCTCGCTCTCCCGTAAAGCCGCTTCAGCCTGTTTGTGCTCCGTAATGTTGCGATAAATGACGATATCCCCGGCCACCCGGACGTCACGATCTAAAAGAACGGCCGTATTCAATTGAATATCCAGGACCCGGCCGTCTTTGGTCAGCCGTTGAGTTTCCAACAGCACGCTTTCGCCGCGTAAGGTCCGCCTCACGGCTTCTTTCGTCTTTGCCGCCTCGTGGGGAGGAATGAAGTCAATCCCCCGCCCGAGTAATTCTTCCCCGGACCAGCCAAAAGTCTGCTTAAAGGCCGGATTAACATAGATCACCTCTCCGGCGGCACTGTATACCGTGATGGGGTCGGGGGAAGCTTCCATAACCAGGCGGTATCTTTCCTCACTTGCCTGAAGTGCTTCAACGGCCCTTTTGCGCTCCGTTACGTCTATGCCCACCCCAAAGAAAAACTTGAATTTTCCTTCCTCGCGGATAACCCGGCCCCGCCATTCGACATTTAGTTCCCGTCCGTCCTTGGCCAGGACAAGGTTTTCAATCAGCTCAATATATTCCTCTTGCATCAGCGTCTGAAAAACCTTGTCCACTCTGGGGCGGTCCCGTTCCGGGACAAACATGGTCAGGTAGTCTGTTCCCACCACCTCTTGGATGCTGTAGCCCAAGGCCTGAAGCATAGTCGCGTTCATGGTCAAAACGGTGCCGTCTTGATCCAGAGAAATAAAGAAAGCCGGCAAAGCCTCGATCATGCTGTTTCTGAGCTCAACTTCCAGTTGCAACGTCTTTTCAATTTTCTTGTTATAGGTTATGTCACGGCCTTCGGGAATGAGAAAAATGATTTGCCCTTGCTCATCGGTTACCGGCTTCAATGAAAAATCAATGCACCGAAACTGGTTTTGCTTTGATGTATAAGTCACCTCAAACCGGACAAATTCACCCTTCCCCGCGTCGAGCACCGCCTCCCGGACCCGCCGCTGGACCTCGGGTGAATGGCGCCACCAGGATGTCTCCCAGAATAATCGGCCGACCACATCTTCATCGCCGGCTTTGACCACATCCAATCCGGTTTTATTTATCTTGACCACCGTGCCGTCGGGTTTCAGCAATCCCAAATACTGAAAGGCCTGGTCGAACACCCTGTTGAACATATCTAAGCTGCGGCGGCATTCGACCAGTTCACTGATCAGCTCGTCTTTTGATTTATCTTCGTCGTTCATCCTGCCACCCAGCATTGGAAAAATGTAGCGAAGTGTATTCCGGCATAGAATTCGCTCCTAGACCAGCAAATATTTTCTTCTGATTTCCTCATTGGCCCGAAGTTCTTCGATGCTGCCGTGGTAGCGGATCACGCCGTTATCAATGACATATCCGCGGTCACTCAATCTCAGAGCCACCTTCTGATTCTGCTCGGCCAAGAGCACGGTCAGCCCTTTTTGCTTGAGCCGGGCGATGTGTTCCTCCAACATCTTAACCATGATCGGGGCCAGACCTTCGGTGGGTTCATCGAGTAGTAATAGTTCCGGATTGGTCATTAAGGCCCGGCCGATAGTCAGCATCTGCTGTTCCCCGCCGCTCAGAAAGCCGGCTTTGCGGTGATCCAAGGCCCGAAGAGGCGGAAAAAAATCATAGACACTGTCGATGGTCCAAGCATCATGACCACCGGTCCGTCTTTCCGATATCTCCAGATTTTCAGCCACGGTTAAATCGGCGAAAACCCTTCGGTCGTCCGGGACGTACCCGATCCCCATCCGGGCCATAAGATAGGGCTTTCGCCCGGTGACATTCTCCCCTTTAAACTTGACCGTTCCCTGGCTGGGTGGAGTCAGGCCCATGATGCTCTTCATGGTGGTGCTTTTTCCTGCCCCGTTCCGGCCCAGGAGGCAGACGATCTCGCCTCGGGATACCGTTAGGGATATATCGAACAAGACATGGCTGAGGCCGTAATAGGTATGGATGCCGGTGACTTCAATCATTCCTCTTCCCCCCCCAGGTAGGCCTCCTGAACCATAGGATTGTTTTTTACCTCATCCGGCGTCCCTTCGACAATGGTCCGGCCCATCTGCATGACCATGATCCGGTGGGAGATGGAAAAGACCATTTCCATGTCGTGCTCACAAAACAAGATGGTCAGACCCAGGTCCGCCGTCATCCGGTGAATCAACTTAATTACGCCGGCTGTTTCTTCGGCTGACATCCCGGCCGTTGGCTCATCTAAAATCAATAATTCAGGACGGTTCCCCAGGGCAATGGCCATCTCCAGCACCTTCTGGTCGCCATACGAGAGTGATCCGCTGGTCCTATCGGCCTTGTCCATCAAACCGAAATTGACCAGGATGTCCTTAGTTTCCCGGATGGCCAGATGCTTCACCGGCCGCAACAGGTTTAAGGTTCGTTTGAGATAGGCCAATACGGCCACCTGGACATTCTCAAACACGGTCAGTCTGCTAAAAATATTAACTATTTGGAATGAACGGCTAATCCCCAGGCGGCAGACCCGGTAGGCCGGCAGGCCGGCAATGTCTTGCCCCTTAAAGGTAATTCGACCCTTATCCGGTTTCAATTGACCGGTAATCAAGTTGAACAGCGTTGTTTTCCCAGCCCCGTTTGGGCCGATAACGGCGATGATTTCACCCTGGTCCACGGCCAGGTTGGCCTCGGTCACGGCCATGAAGCCGCCAAACGATTTTTGGAGTTCATGCACCCGGAGCATTAGACCTCCTCCGGACGGGCCGCTGAGTTGTCGGGCCTGAGCTTGTCCAGTAAGAAGCCCAGCACGCCTTGCGGCAAGAAAAAAATCAGCAGCATCAGAATAATCCCCAAAACCATCGTCCAGTATTCCGTATAAATCCCCACCAATGACCGGAGCGTGACCATCACGGCCGCCCCCAACATCGGCCCCAGAAAGGTATACCAGCCGCCCAGCAGGCACATGATCAGTATTTCCAATGAATGAGTCCAAAACATCATATCGGGAAACACGGATTTTTCCACGACCACAAAGAGTACCCCGGCCACCCCTCCAAAGAATGCCGCGATAATCAAACCGACCAGTTGGTGGCGTTTCACATTCACGCCGATGGCCTCGCACCGTTGAGGGTTGTCCCGGACGGCCTGAAAGGTTCTCCCGAACGGTGAATTCACCATTAGCCACATGATCAGGAGGCTCGCGCCCGTTACCGCCAGAGTGAAATAGTAGGATCCCGCAGCGGAAGAAATACTGTCCGGAATGGGCACGCCGTGGATGCCGTCGTCACCGCCGGTAAAGGAATACCACCGGAAAACTATGGCCCAGACCAGGGAGCCTAAAGAGATCTGCAGCATCCCAAAATAGAGCTTGGATAAGCGGACGCAGATCAGGCCCATGACCAGGCCGAACATGGCCGAGACAAAAGGTGCGGTGATGAACCCCAGCCATGGCGTCAGTCCGGTCTTGGTCAGCATCAAGGCCGCCGCATATGCCCCCACTCCGTAAAAGACCGTATGATGGAACTGATACATCCCGCCGAAACCCAAGACCATATTCAGGCTGGTGGCCAAAAGCCCGGTGACCGCGATTAGAGCCAGCAAGTAGAGATAGAACCGCGACAAAAACAGCGGCAAGGCCGGCAAGACGATGATGAGGGCCAGGCCCCATACCCAGCGTTTCTGACTCATCGATCCCATAATCGACACATTATCTCCTTCTTCCACCTACCAGACCGATTTAAGTAATCCCTTGGGGCGGAAAAGCAAGACCATGACGACGGATAAGTATGGAAAGACAATGGCGTATTGAGGCCAGACCAGGATCCCCACGGAGTCCGTCAACCCAAAAATCGCCGCCCCCAAGAGAGCCCCCCAGATATTGCCTAAACCGCCCATGATGACGATCAAAAAAGCCTCGATAATGATATTGTGGCCCATCCCTTGGCTGATGTTCTGGGTCGGGGCGACTAGGGCGCCGCCTAGCCCGGCCAAAAAGCACCCGATGACGAAAACGGAAGCGAAAACCCAACTGACGTTTATGCCCACCGCCCCGACCATCTCCATGTCCACCGCGGCGGCCCGGGATATTTTGCCTATTTTGGTCTTGTTGGTCAGGAACCATAAGCCGAAGGCCACTACCGGTCCGACAATGAGCAAGAACAGGCTATAACGAGGGAACGGCAGGCCCATGACTAAAAACGAACCTTGCAGGATCATGGGCGCAGCCAGGGACCGGTAATCCGAGCCCCAAATCAGTTTGACTAAATCACCTAACACCAGGGCCATGGCAAAGGTGAACAGCAGCAGCATCAAGTGCTCCCGGTCATACAACCGGCTGAACACACCTCTCTCCAGGGCCAGGCTCAACAGGGCCACCCCGGCCGGGGCCAGGATCAAAGCCACCCAGAATCCAATAGAGCCACCCCCGAAGTAAGTGGCGATGGAGTACGTCAGAAACGCCCCAATCATGTACAGGGAACCATGAAATATGTTTGGGATCCGCAGCACCCCCAGGACCAGGCTTAACCCGGAGGAGACAATAAACAGGATGGTCGTCCGGCTGAGGCCCACCAGGACCTGCTGACACAGAGCAGTAACCGTTATGTTTGAGGCCGGTTCCATAGCCGCATTCCCCCAAGGCCCACGCCATGGGCCGGCAGATCCGCCCTGGGGGATTTTTGAGGCCCCCGGCAGGCGGTCTGGATCGTTAACGTTAAATAGAATACCAAGGCCAACCGTTATGATTTATTTCCCGCGTAATTTCTTGATTTCCTCAATCGTCGGCAGTAGCTCTTGACCAGGTATGGTCTCGATATCCGTGGCGATCAGGAAATCATATCCGGGGACCTTCTTGGTCACGCCCATGAACATCGGCAACATGACCTGATGATCTAAAGCCCGGACAGTCACCGGCCCGACCGGGCTGTCCACCGTCAGGTTTTCCATGGCGTCGATGAATTTCTCGGTATCCACGGCCCCGGCCTTCTGGTAAGCCTTGGCAATGAACTGGGCGGTGATGTATCCATACAAGGCCCCGACCTTCGGATAGCGCTGGTAGGCTGCCCGGAATTCCTTGACAAATTCTTTGTTTTGAGGAGATTCGGGATAATAGAAGAAATAGTTTGAGGTGCCCAAAACGCCCTCTGGGGCATCCAGGCCCAACGGCATAAGGGTCGACAACTCCGTAGCCGTGTGCATATAAAAGGGAACTTTTTGATTAAATCCGGTGGCCTTGGCTGCTTTCAAGAACGGCACGCAACCGGCTCCGCCCGTGGCCACAATCACCGCGTCTGGTTTGGCTGAGAGGATGGCCGTGATGTAAGGCGTGAAATCCGGTTCTCCCACCTTCCACCAGGACTGGCCCAGCAGGGTCACACCGGGCTTGATCTTTTTAAGGTTATCCCAGACTCCATCAGCGATGGCGTGACCGTATTCATAGTCATCGCCGGCGATCCAGTACTTGAGGTAGGGCTTCTTGGCCAGGCCGATGGCTGCCGCTTTGCCGGCTAATGTGGTGCTTTCATTCATCGAAAACACATACCGATGGCCCTTCTCTCCGGTAATCTTGGCGCTTTTGGCAAAGGTCACCAGAAATGGAACTTTTTCCTTCAGACACAGATCGGATATGGCCAGGGCCGAGGCGCTGTTGATGGAACCCATAAGCAGGTTGACTTTTTCCCGCATCAACAGTTCCTTGGCCGCGCTGAGGCTGATATCCACCTTAAATTTATCATCGCGAGTGACGAAGGTGATTTTTTTGCCTAAAATACCTCCGGCCGCGTTGATTTTATCTGTGGCCAGTTTAAACGCATCCCGGACATCATTGGTGTAAGTACTGGGTGGGCCGGTGTAAGTATCTACGATGCCGACTTTGATCTCATCTGCGGCCAGGCCTGGTGACCAGGCGGCCCCCAGGACCAAGGACAGTGCTGCAATAACCGCTAACCATAACTTGCTGTTCATGCCATCTGCTCCTTTCGATTGAGGTTCTGACTAATTCAACTCGTTCTCCCGCCGCAAAGGGTGATGGGACCAGCTCAACCAGCCGCCCCAAGGTGCCGCGGCCGTCAAGAACCGGGGCGGTATTTCAGCGTCGCCTTTGTTACGTCGAGATATTGAAACGGCAATCCCAAAAGGACCATTATCAGATTAGAAATAGTAGAAAAAAGACAAAGGTATGTCAAGTTTAATTCGGACATGGGCGAGGGGATGCTTGATCCGGAGGAGGGCGCCGCCTGGCCGGCCATAAAATATAGTGAATAGGCATTCCGCCCCTCAACCATATCTGTCGTAAATATCATTGTTAAAAATAAGTGTAAGGTATATCTTGACACTTATTACTTTATGGTATAACGTCATACGCAAAATCACCGCGGCGGTCATTATTTTTATCCGAGTGGATCAGCCCATAAAAACTATCTGCAAGGGCTCGATTGCAACGGGAACCGGCCGATCGACGAGGATACCGCCCAATTCCCACCAAAGACACGTAAGATTGGTTTAAATGCCTTCAGTTGAACAACTCATTAGATTATCTCCACCTTTATCCCGCAACTCAAACACAGGAGTCAAGGATGAAAAAAAACTCAGGCTACCCCGTTTCTCGTCGTACCTTTTTGGCCACCTCGGCCCTGGCTACGGCGGCCCTGGCCCTGGACTGGTCGGCATTGGAAGCCCTGGCCGACAAAATAGGCCCCAAAGATCAATATCCGGTTGTGATTATCGGATCCGGACTGGGTGGTCTGACCGCCGCGGCGTTGTTGGCCAGGCACGGGTTTCCGGTCACCGTTCTGGAGCAACACGGCATCCCAGGTGGTTACGCCACCTCTTTTGACCGGGCCGGAGGCAAGTTCACCTTTGACGTCTCGTTACACACCACGGCCGCCCGTGCCCCGGGCACGGAGCAAGTATTAAAAGCCACCGGGGTCTTTGATCAGGTGGAGGCCGTGAAATTGCCCGATCAGTGCCGGGTCGTCACCCCTGATTATGATTTGACTTACCCCCAGACCGACCCAGACGGGTTAATCCGCTTATTGGCCGCCAAATTTCCAGAAGAAGAAGCCGGTATCCGGGACTGCATCAACGGCATCCTGGCCGTGGCCGAAGAGTCCGATAAGCCTTTTGACCGTGACTCCTTTTTCCAAAAAATCAAATTTCCCTCCAGCCACCCGGCCATGTGGGCCATCCGCAACCAGACCTTGGCCCAATTCCTGGACAAGTATGTCAATAACCCCAAGTTAAGGTATTTGCTCTCGATTTACACCCTCTATCACGGCTTGCCCCCCTCTCAATTGTCGGCCTTCTACTATGCCGTGGCCACAGGAGGTTTCATCAAGCATGGAGCCTATCACTACAAACCCAGGTCCCAACGCCTGAGTAATGCCCTGGTTGACGTGATCAGAAAGAACGGCGGCCAGGTTATCCTGGAGACCGAAGTAACAGAGATTTTCCTCCAAGACGAGGCCGTGGCCGGGGTCAAGACGGGTGATGGCCGAAAGTACCCGGCCAGGGCGGTCTTGTCCAACGCCGGCGCGCCCACGACCATGGAAAAGCTCCTGCCTCAGGGCGCTGTCCCGGCCAGTTACCTCAAGAAGCTGCGGAGCTTTCGGCCGTCCATCTCTTGCTTTGGGGTGTGGTTGGGATTAAACCAAGAAATTCGGGGAAAAATAAAAGGCGCCACCGTTTTTGTCACGGATGATTACGATCAGGAAAAGGGCTTCCAGGCCAACCTGGCCGGGGATTTGTCCAAGTCGTCCTTCAGTGTCGCCATCTACGACAATATGTTTCCAGGATACTCCAAACCCGGAACCAGTACCATATCGGTCGGTACGGTGTGTGGATTTGAACCTTGGAAGAAATATGAGCAGGATTACTTCGCCGGCCGGAAGGAGGCGTACCTCCAGGAAAAGAACCGATTAGCCGAAATCCTCATCCAGCGGGCCGAGGCCGGGGTCATTCCAGGGTTGCGCGGCATGATTGAGGTCATGGAGGCCGCCACTCCCCTGACCATGATGCGTTACACCAGGAATCCCCAAGGGGCCATCTATGGTTACGAGCAGTCCATGGATAACGCCTATATGAACCGGATTGAAAACGCCACGCCGGTTAAGGGCCTGTACCTGGCCGGGGCCTGGGGCAATCCCGGTGGCGGCTATACGGGCGTGCAAAGGGGGGGGATGCAGGCCTTTCAAGGATTGATGAAAGACTGGGGGGTTAAAACTACCGGATAGGAGGTTTTGGTTCATCAACCAATACAATTATAGGCTCATTGGCGAGCCCCGCAACTGTTATTAGATGATTAGACCTCCGACGCCCGTGGATGCGTTCACCACCAGCCGGGGACTTCCGATATGGTCGGTTATGATGCGGTATTCGGTCCCCCCTTTAATCATGTAGGTCGAAGTATTGCCGACCGCGTAGACGAAGCGGCTGACGACCGCGTTCGTTCCGTCCAGTTCGGCGACCGGCCTTAGGGAGTCCTGATACAGGAAGCCCTGGACGCGAGTCCCGTTCACCTTCTTGCCGATCCGCCGGTTCGCCCCATCGGTAATGTAATCGAGCGTGGTTCCGCCCGGCAAGCCCACATGAACGAGATTTCCC
>JADFXY010000105.1:0-5110 GCA_015233355.1 Deltaproteobacteria bacterium
GCCGGGTGATTTGATCCTGACCCTGGGGGCGGGAGATGTCTATAACGTGGTCTATAGCCTGGTGGACCAGTTGGGGTGATGAGTGGATCCGGATTGTGAATTTCGACCCGACCCCACCTGGGTTAAGGACGTGACGGCAGCCTGCCGGGGCCGTGTCCTTGTCCGGGCTCCTTTGAACCATTTTACCACCTTTAAAATCGGTGGCCCGGCAGACGCCATTATTATCCCCGTTGACCAGGATGACTTGATAACCGTCATCCGGCTTCTTAAGAGACTCGCTACGCCCTGGATGGTCCTGGGAAGGGGAAGCAATCTGTTAGTGTTGGACGGCGGCTATGACGGGGCTATGATAAACCTGGCCCAGGCGGCCAACCAGCTAGTCATTACCCCGGGATCCGATCAAGATGAGTTCTTTATGGAGGCTGGGGCCGGGGTGCCGTTGGGCCGGGCGCTTCGCATCACTGTGGCTGAGGGACTGACCGGATTGGAATTCACCACCGGAATTCCGGGTAGTGTGGGGGGCGCGGTGATCATGAACGCCGGCACCCGGGATGGCCGGATAGAGGACGTGACCGAAAAGGTGACGTTTCTAACCAAGGAGGAAACCATGGCAAGCAAAATCAAGAAAGACCTGTGCTTCCAGTATCGTCATTTGGCCGTCGATTCCGATGAGATGGTCGTATCCGCCACGTTCAAGTTGCAAAAGGGAAGCCCGGACCTGGTGCGGAAGACTGTTAAGGCGGCCATGGACTATCGGAAACAGACTCAACCGAAAGCCTGGCCATCCGCGGGATCAGTGTTTAAGAATCCTCCCGGGATGTCGGCCGGAGCCTTGATCGACCAGGCCGGATTGAAAGGAACCAGGATCGGCGATGCCCAAGTCTCAGAAAAACATGCAAATTTCATTGTCAACCTGGGACATGCCCGGGCGAAGGACGTACTTTCTTTGATGAACAAGGTCCAGCGGACCGTCAAAGAGAATTTCGGTGTCGCCCTGGAACCTGAAATAAAGGTCATCGGCCGCTCATGAGAAAGTCTCCGCTGCTGAATATCAGATCGAACCGTCGCCGAAGAATGGCCAAAACGAAAGAACGGGTCAGAATTGGTCTGGCCAGACTTTTCCGGCTGGGATATAAGGCCTTCCTCGGCGTATCGGTCCTGATGCTTTTCAGCGTCCTTCTGATCATGGGGTTCCAGGGCCTGGCCTTGAGTTCCTATTTTGAACTTAGGGAAGTTGAAACACAGGGTCTGGAACGTTTGTCTAAAAAGGATTTGCTCAAGCTAGCCGGGCTTGATGGAAGGGTCAGCCTGTTGACGGTTATCCCGCCTAAAATCGAACAAAACTTGAAGAGCAGCCCTTGGATTGAAGAGGCCAAAATTAGACGGGAGTTCCCCGATAAAGTTCTTATCGTTGTGGTGGAACGCCGGCCCGTGGCCTTGCTTAATATTGGAGAGCTATACTATCTGGACCGGGAGGGTCGCCCGTTCTTCAAACCAGGTTTGGTTGACAACTCAGATTTGCCCGTGCTCACCGCCGGCACCAAAGAAGATTTTAGGGCTGGAGTGTATAAAGATCTGGTGGCCATGGCCCTGAACTTGCTGGACCATCTCAAGGGTCAGGCCATTTATCTAAAACCTGAAAATATAACTGAAATTCGCCTGGACCCGGATACGGGTTTGAGCGTTTTGACCGTCGAGCCGCGGATTCTTGTCTTCCTGGGGTTCGGCCAACTAAACATGAAGACAGAACGGTTTGAAAAAATAGCCCAGCACATGGACCGTGAGGGGCAACTTCATAGAATCCAGAAGGTTGACCTGAACAATCCCAGCCGGGTTGTGGTTAGCCTGATCGATTTGAGTGGTTCCGATCAGAATAAATTAAAGAGCCGGGCAACTGAAGACAAGACTAAAATCTAAGATTACCGGTGGGTTGAGGAGGTGGGGGCTTGACTAAAGATTTGGTGGTGGGGCTAGACATTGGTACCACTAAGATATGCGCAGTAGTTGGCGAAAGCTCAGAAGACGGCCGGGTAGAGATCATCGGTATCGGCACCCACCCATCGGTAGGGTTGCGGAAAGGCGTGGTCGTCAACATCGAAAATACCGTGGCTTCAATCAAAAAGGCTATAGAAGACGCGGAACTCATGGCCGGGTGCGAGATCACCCAGGTGTACACCGGCATCGCCGGGGGCCACATAAAAAGTTTTAATAGTCAGGGCGTTATCGCTATTAAGGGCCGGGAAATCACCAGCAGCGAAGTGGATCGAGTCATTGATGCGGCCAAGGCCATCGCCATCCCCATGGATCGGGAAGTGATACATATGCTGCCCCAGGAGTTCTTGGTGGATGATCAGAGCGGCATCCAGGATCCGGTGGGCATGTCCGGGGTCCGTCTGGAGGCCAAGGTCCATATTGTCACCGGAGCGGTGGCCTCAGCCCATAACCTGATCAAGTGCGCCAACCTGGCCGGACTCGACGTGTGCGACATCGTCTTGGAGTCTTTGGCCTCCGCCGAAGCGGTTTTGAGCCCGGAAGAAATGGACCTGGGCACGGTGTTGCTTGATTTCGGCGGGGGCACGGTGGACGTGGCCATTTTTATAGATGAGGCCATTAAACACACCGCCGTGGTGGGACTGGGCGGGAATAACCTGACCAAGGACATCGCTGTCGGACTTCGGACTTCTCAAGCCGACGCGGAAAGAATCAAACGGAAATACGGCAGTTGTTTGTCCAGCTTGATCAAGAAGGGTGAGACCATCGAAGTTCCGAGCATCGGGGGCCAAAAACCCAGGAGCCTGTCCCGCCAGATTTTGGGTGAGATCCTAGAGCCCCGCGTGGAAGAAATTTTTGAACTGGTCAACCATGAACTGGTCAGCTCCAATTATCTTAATCGGATCACTTCCGGAATGGTCATCACCGGCGGTTCGTCTTTACTTGAGGGTGTTCCGGAATTGGCCGAGCAGATTTTTAATATGCCGGTCAGGCGTGGTTATCCCGTCAATGTCGGCGGTCTGGTGGATATTATCAACAGCCCCATGTATGCCACGGCCGTCGGTCTGATCATGTTTGGTGTGGAACATCGGCCGGAAAAGAAGTTTCGTATCCGTGATCAGAACACCTTCAATCGAGTGGTCAGCCGGATGAAGAAGTGGTTTAAGGATATCATCTAAAGGTTACCGTTTGATACGTATCTAACTTAATTGCCGGACCTATTTAGATTTAAAATATTTTGGGGACTTCATGTAAGCTTTACCGCAGGATAACTTTTTACCCCGATACTGAGCTTGCAAAAAATTTAAAAATAGGTTATGGAACACCCGGACCGCCGCAGACAGGCCTCGACAACCGGGAGGAAGGAATCCAGGCTGTGCCTGACATCTTATCAATCGGAGGGGAACTCATGAAATTTGAACTCATCGACAAAGAGCCCATGTCGGCCAGAATTAAAGTCATCGGCGTCGGCGGGGGTGGTAGTAATGCAGTCAATTACATGATCAAGTCCGGCCTGCAAGGAGTTGATTTCATCGTCAGCAACACTGATGTAAAGGCCTTGGAGGCGTCTTCGTCCTCTCGGCGGATTCAACTCGGTGCTCATCTGACCAGAGGGCTGGGCGCCGGGGCCAATCCGGACGTTGGCCGTAATGCCGCGTTGGAGAGTAAAGATGAAATCCAAGACGCTTTTCGTGAAACCGATATGCTGTTTATTGCCGCCGGGATGGGTGGTGGTACGGGTACCGGCGCGGCCCCGGTCGTAGCCCAATTGGCCAAAGAAATGGGTGTATTGACCGTGGCTGTAGTCACCAAGCCGTTTCAGTTTGAAGGGCCCAAACGGTCCCGCGTGGCTGAAGAGGGTATCCTGGCTATGAAGGAAGTGGTGGACACCATCATCACCATCCCCAATCAGCGGCTCCTCAGTCTGGGGGTCAAGGGCGCTAAGTTAATGGAAATGTTTAAGAGGGTAGACGACGTTCTCTTGTTTGCCGTTAAGGGCATTTCCGATATCATCATGATCCAGGGCCTGATCAACGTCGACTTTGCCGATGTCCGGACGGTTATGTCCGAAATGGGCTTAGCCCTGATGGGCACCGGGGTCGGGGCCGGCACAAACCGGGGTCTCGAAGCGGCCCAGGCGGCCATCTCCAGTCCGCTGTTGGACGACGTGACCATCTCAGGGGCCAGAGGCGTTCTGATCAACGTCACCGGTGGCTTCGATATGACCTTGGATGAAGTCAATGAGGCCGTGTCCCTGATCAATGAGCAGGCCCACGAAGACGCCAATATCATTTTCGGCACTGTTTTAGACGAAAACCTGACGGACGAACTCCGCGTCACGGTGATCGCCACCGGCATCTCCAAAGAAGAAGAAATACCCGTTCCCGCGGCCGAAACTGTCAGAGTCTTACGGCCCAGACGGCAAGGCCTTGATCAAACGAAAGAAAAACAGGCCGTCAACCGCCGGGTCATCGAAGAGCCCGGTCCCTACTATCAGCGTGGCCCGCAAATGGACGCCCGAAGGGGAGCACCCGCCTCAGGTAACTATGTCAGGTCGCCTCAAGCCAGCTCCGCTCCGGATTTCTATTACGACGAGGACGAACTGGAAGTCCCCACTTTCCTGCGCCGAGACGCCGACTAACCCCAGCTCAAACAACGTCCGCAACCGGATTTCGCTCCTCCGATTGGTCCGGTTACGGTCGTTTTCCATCAATCCCCCCACCTGGACATACCCGAGTCAGCCTTTGCCGGGTGGCCGGCCCCGGCTTTACGGCCCACCCGACCAGTCGGCCCGGCGCCGCGATATCCATTTAGTAGTCATAGTACCGGCTGCGAAGTGATTTGTAAATAGGTATGATTACTATTTTATAGGGATAATCACCCTACAGAATAGGGAATGGCCCCAATGACCTAGGGAAAAAACTGAGGCGAACGTTTATTTTTTATTGACAGCCTGATTAGTTGGACCAAAAATTAGAATTGAGAAGGAGGTATGTGTTTACTTTTCGGCTAAACTGGGCGGGGCCGTTTGCGTTGGGTGCGTTGTTTGATCTTGACTCTGAGTTTACACGGTTTTTTCCCGACTTTGAATACCTGATATATGACCTATCGACCATCC
>JADFXY010000105.1:5184-12104 GCA_015233355.1 Deltaproteobacteria bacterium
AGAAATGCATAAACGATGACGGCTTGCCGGCAAAGTTAAGTGAACTGGCCGACATTTCGGCCGAATTGGCGGCCGACTGGAGCCGGGATAACTATTTAAGGACTGTTGGGCAATATCTTCTAGACACAGATAAACTAACTATGAAGGAATTGGACGATTTCTTAGATAAGGCCTATGCCGGCCGGAGAGGTGGCGTTCTACCTACAAATGCCGGCCCCGGTTGCCCCCCACCCTCCACAACATCCCTGTGTTATCCAGTGCGGATATCTTACTTTGCGGTCTTCCCGAGATCTTGCCGGGGACGGTCGCCCTGCCCACGACCGGTCAAATTTCTACCAAAATCCAAGTAAACAGGCGCGCAAGGTCATGTTTTCCACACTTCCTAATCCGTGTTGCGCTTTTGCTGCCTGAAGTTTGATCAAAACTTCTTGACACCGGCTTAATGGAGTGGTATTAAATGAATGACTACTCATTCATAAGCTATTTCGTAGCTACTCACGCATAGGATAAAATCAAAAGATTTATGGCCACCGTCAAAACAGACAACAACCAGCGTAAATCGCGGCCCAAGGATAAACGCGACAAAATTCTCCAGGCGGCATTGAAGATTTTTGCCCAGAAAGGCTTCTACAAGGCCAAAGTCACTGAGATCGCCCAAGAAGCCAGTGTGGCAGATGGCACCATCTACCTCTATTTTAATAACAAACATGATCTTTTGATCAGCCTCTTTGAAGAGATCATGAACAATATCATCAAGAGAATGACGGAGGCCATCCGCCAGGAACCCGATCCGCTGAAGCGGATAGGTGTTTTCGCCCTGACCCACCTGCAGTTGATCGACGAGAACAAAGACTTGGGTGTGATCATTCAGGTGGAAATACGGCAGAGTAGTAAATTCATGAAGGAATATAAGAACGAACGTTTTGCCCAATACCTTAACCTCATTGCCCGGATCATTGAAGACGGGCAGGAAAGCGGGGTTATCCGCCGGGAGGTTATCCCCGGGGTGGCTAAACGAGCTTTTTTTGGGGCGCTTGATGAAATGTCACGTGTCCTGGTTCTGTCCCCCCACAAGAAATACGAGGTTTTTTCGGCTGCCGAACAAATAAGCCGGATCTTTATTTCCGGCCTGGCCATAGACCCAAAGGCTCAACCGTAGAGGACGCAGAGGCAGGGAGAGCGCCCCAATCTATTCTTCATTAGCAAAAATATTTTATAAATTTTTTTGTCCTCTCTTTTTCTCAGCGCCTTCTGCGGTTAGGCTTTTAGCCTGACGGAATGTTAAATGACTAAACGAGGAATGCCGGATCATAATTAAGGAGGAAATAAATGGAAATCATCGCATGTATCAAACAGGTGCCTGACACGGAATCGCAAATCAAAATCGCCCCGGATGGAAAATCTATTGTCCAGAACGACATCAAATGGGTGATGAACCCCTACGATGAATTCGGAGTGGAAGAGGCATTAAAACTAAAAGCAAAGAACGGCGGCACGGTGACCGTGGTCAGCGTCGGCCCGAAACGCGTTACCGAGTCTATCAGGACGGCTCTGGCCATGGGCGCGGACAAGGGCATCCTGGTCGAAGACGCGGCCACGGATGATGGTGATTCCTTCACTATCGCCAAGACCCTGGCCGCGGTCGTTAAAAACATTCCCTATGACGTCATCTTCTGCGGCCAGCGGGCCGTGGATGACGATGAGGCTCAGGTAGGGGCCATGTTGGCTGAAATGTTAAATATCCCCCATGTCTCACTGGTCGTTAAGGAAGAGGTTGACTTGGCCGCGAAAAAAGTGACGGCCGAGAAGCCCATCGAAGGGGCGACTTTGGTGACGGAATCTTCTCTTCCTGTCCTGCTCACCACTCAAAAGGGACTAAATGAACCCCGTTACGCCTCTCTTCCGGGTATCATGAAGGCCAAGAAGAAGCCGTTAGAGACTAAGAAGGTGGCCGATTTGGGATTGAATGCCGAAGATGTGGGACTGGCCGGATCCAAGCTCAAGATAATGGCCCTGACCCCACCCCCCCAGCGGTCGGCAGGCAAGATTGTCGAAGGCGAAACTCCCCAGGAAAAGGCGGCCGCGTTGGTCAAATTGCTGCGCGAAGAAGCCAAAATTATCTAGGCAAATCGGACCAAGTCCAAAAGCTCACCGGGCGCGGCGTCTCGCTGCGCTTTGAATATAAGGAGACATATTATGGCCCAAGGTGTCATGGTAGTATGTGAACAACGAGATGGCGAGATCAGAAAGATCTCTTACGAAGTGTTGAGTGAAGGGAAGCGGCTGGCTGATAAATTGGGTGCGGAGATGACCGCCGTGTTGCTGGGTAGCGGCATCGCGGACAAGGCCGCGGCTCTGGGCGGTTACGGCGCCTCTAAGGTCTTTGTGGCTGACGATCCCAATCTGGCCGGGTACACCGCCGAGGCTTACGCTAAGGCTATTGGCGGCATTGTTAAACAAGCTGATCCGGCCATTCTGCTGATGGGCGCATCGGTGGTGGGTAAGGACCTGTCCGCCCGGGTGGCCGGTAAGCTTTCCACCGGTCTGGCCATGGATTGCACCGTTCTCCGGATCGAAGACGGCCGGTTGGTGGCGACGCGGCCTATTTATGCCGGCAAGGCTTTTGCCGATGTGGTTATCAGCTCTTTTCCGCAGATGGCGACCACCCGGCCCAATGTTATGACCGTCACTCCTCCGGATACCTCTAAGAGCGCCGAAGTGGTCAAGGTGGAGGCCAATCTATCCGCTGATGATCTGCGGACTAAGGTACTGGAAGTACGTAAGGACGCAGCGGGCAAAATCGACCTGACCGAGGCGGATGTGATCGTCTCCGGTGGCCGGGGGATGAAGGGTCCGGAAAACTATAAGATTCTCGAAGACCTGGCCGCAGTTTTGAAGGGCACGGTAGGTGCGTCCCGGTCCGCTGTTGATGCAGGTTGGCGGTCCCATAGCGATCAAGTCGGTCAGACCGGGAAGGTGGTCACGCCGAACCTGTATATCGCTTGTGGAATCTCCGGAGCCATTCAGCATCTGGCCGGAATGAGCGGGTCTAAGGTCATCGTGGCTATTAATAAAGACGCCGATGCCCCGATTTTCCAGAAAGCCGACTATGGCGTAGTGGCTGACCTGTTCGACGTGGTCCCGGCTATGACCGAGGAAGCCAAAAAGATCATGTAGTGAACCAGTCAACCGGCAGTAAGATAGATTGCAGGATTTTATTTTCAACCTACCGCGGCTTTAGTGCGCAACCCAAAAACCGGCGAGTCCTACTTTGTCATTCCGAACGAATGTGAGGAATCTTAAGATTTCTCGCTTCGCTCGAAATGACAAGAGGGACCCGCGACAAGAAGGAGTGGCGAAGTTCATGCCGGATGTGATGGTCCAGGGGAAAATCGGGCACTATGAGACCGGTCGGTCAGGGCTCAGGCCAGGTCTAAAGTCCATTATTTTTGTTCACGGGGCGGGAGGCGGCCTGACCGGATGGCAAGCCTACCTCAATCCGCTGGATGATCGGCTAAACGCCCTGGCCATTGACTTACCGGGGCACGGCCAATCCCCCGGACCGGGACGGCAGACAATCGAGGATTATGTTCAGTGGTTGGAAGAGCTGATCCAGGCGCTGGATCTGCCGGAGGTCTACCTGGCCGGGCATTCCATGGGCGGGGCCGTGGCCATGAGGTATGCCCAGACATTTCCTCAGAAGGTGACGGGCCTGGTCCTCGTAGGGACCGGGGCTCGACTGCGGGTGACGTCTCAGATTCTTGGGGGCATCAGGGCTGAATTTGAGAAAACAGTCGATTTCATCCTGAAAGCCTGCTTTGCCGCGGAGCCCGCCCCGGCCATCCGGCGCGAAACCAAAAGGCTCATGCTCCAGGCCGGCCCGGAGGTGATGTGGGGGGATTTCCACGCCTGCGATCAGTTTGACATGACCTCTGATCTGAGTTCAATTCAGGTCCCTTGCTTGATTTTGTGCGGCCAGAATGACGTTCTCACCCCTCCCAAATACTCCGAATACCTCCACCAAAATATCACCGGCTCCCGCCTGGCCATAATTCCCCAGTCCGGCCACCTGCTTATGGTGGAAAGTTACTCCGTCGTGCTCACCCACCTTAAATCATTCCTCTAACTCGTTGCACGTTACATGTCAATGTCATTGACTTAAGCGGGCGAACAATCGTGCTAACTTTTTTAAAATAGACCATTCCGAATAAGCCCCAACGGGGCGCTCTAGGTTAGCCCAGGGCAGCGCCCTGGGAAATACGGCATGTTACGTGTCAGCAGGATGGTCAGGTGATCAACCAACCCATGGAGCCGTTTCCTTTGAATGAGATACCCGGCTACGGCTGAGGTGCTGAATTGCCAAGGATTTTATGAGGGCGTTATAGGTTATTTTGTATAGTTGTTACCCATCCCCAGGGCGCTGCCCTGGGCTAACCTAGAGCGCCCTTTCAGGGCTTAATCGGAATTGGCCATTTATTAAAATCAGATCCGATTGACCTGCCCTTAAATCAATGACATTGACCAGCAACCAGTTAGGCCGTCCAGGGCCGCGTCGGGAATGACCGGCGAAGACTGCTCAAGACGTTGAGTGTATGGGTGACGATCTCCTGTTGTTGGTCATCCATGTTCCGGGGCACTTCTTTGACTATGAATCGCCTAAAAGTTA
Source organism: Deltaproteobacteria bacterium (assembly GCA_015233355.1). Taxonomy (GTDB): domain Bacteria; phylum Desulfobacterota; class JADFXK01; order JADFXK01; family JADFXK01; genus JADFXK01. The sequence continues at coordinate 9,851 of JADFXY010000105.1, forward strand.
CGGCCACGTCACCTGCAATTAAGGGGTGCCCGGAGGCCAGACATAGGGCGGTATGCCTCTCGAGCCGTTCTCGCAAGGCCGTGGTGTCTTTCAGCACCAGGTCATGTTTGCCGGCCCGGCCCCGATTGCATTCAGGGCAAGCAGGACAGAGGTTCCAGAACAGGTTGACCGGAAAACGGCGGAAAGGCGCCAGGTGATCGAGTTCCCAAACACCGGGTAATGGGCGGCCGCAGTAATGGCATTCAGACAATCCAATGTCGCGGTAGGCTTGCCGGTAACGACGGATTAAGGTGCTGTTCCGGGGTCTAGGCTGGATCCCGGTGGCCTGAAAAAAGGTCTCTACCTGCAAGCCGGCGGAGTAGCGGGAACAGACCTCTGCCCAGCGTTTTAGGACGGCGTCACGCAACCAGAAGCGCATGGCCGCTAAATCCTGGTAAACGCGGTCCGATAATTGGAGGTACTTCGTTTCAGCCGCCTCCAGGTCGGGGTAAGACATGAGCCCCCGGGGCTTCGGGGGCCGTGAATTTGGCTCCAGCCGTGGCTGATCGGGCCTGAAATCGCAGGTGACAACATCGAATAAATGAATTTTCCGCTGCTTGACATTTGGAAACCGGATCAGGGGATACCTGATGATGGCCTGCCGGATTTGGCGCAACAGCCTGGCCGCGGCCGGGTGAAGGGGGCGGGCGGTATCGAGATAATCCATGATGGTCAAGGGGGATCTATCCCGGTCTAACGCGGGACCGATGAATCGGTGGGTCTGATTTGCATCTTTGAATTCTTCAAAATATCTGGTCAGGGAGAATGTGGCGGCATGGCCGGAAGTAGGGGCTTGGTTTATTCTGGACGCCAGCAAGGGCCAATAGTATTCCAGGTATCTCCGGGCAAATGTCAGCAAAGGCCAAAGATGGACGCCGTTTCCGGAACGTCGGCAAGGACTCTCGATGATCAGATCAACCAGAGCTCGAAACAAGGCGAACTTGTATGTAGATGAGACGTGCCCAAAGGTGAGGATGGATTCAATGGCCCTGGAGGTTTCCATATCATCAACTCCTATGGAAAGGCAAAGGAAAGGGTGCCGATCCAATGCTGCGTGGCGGCTTGTTGTGGTTTTGTAGTAATTGTATTTTGGGGCTTGCCAAGATATTTTGCAAGCATTTTTTGCTTTGCCTGAGCTCCCGGGCTTCCTCTACAAACACGGGGTGAAAGGAACTCGACATTTGAGAAGCGCTGAATAGAGAGAACATGCCGATGTTACAACATATAAGCATAGCATGATGATAAATTACTTTAACATGCCGTGTTTGCTAATATTTCTAAAATTATGATCGAATATGGGATATAGATGTCAAGTAATTTGAGTCAATGTAAGTAAAACAAATAAAATCCTGATGAGATAAAAACACATGTGGCCGGCGTTAATCTATCTACAATATATTGAGCTATTCTCGTAGTTGGTACGATATACAGAATAACTAAAATTAATTTTAAATAATTTTATGTACTATGCTTGACAGGACACGGAGATTTCAGTATCCATTATTGCAACAATATTAATTCAAAAGCTCCCAAGAAACCCAAATCGCCCACTGGTCCAGGGAGAAAAGATTATAGAAAACTTTAGGGGGCACGGAACATGAGCAACATGAGCAAATTGAAAAAGGTCAGGGAAGAACTTCTGATGAGCAAGGCGGAATTAGCCCGGAAGGCAGGAATTTCCCCACTGACCGTTGACCGCATAGAAAAAGGCATGGATTGCCGCATGGAAACAAAACGAAAGATTCTTCAAGCCCTGGGCATTAATCTGGCTGAAAAAGAGAAGATTTTTGAGATCGATTAGCTGTGATTTAAACCTTGGGCCACGGGATTCAGCTCATGAAACTTTCTAAAAAAAAGCCTATAATCGGTCTCGATATTGGGACTCATACGATAAAGATGGCCGAGGTGGTGTCAACTAAAAGCGGCTATCGGTTAACCGGCATAGGCATGGCCAGGATTCCTCCCGATGCACTGGTCGAGGGGCAGATCCAAAATCCAGAGATCCTTGTCCGGACCATCAAATCTTTGTTTCATAATCTTAAGTTCAAGGTCAAGAATATTGCCACCTCCATTTCGGGCTATTCCGTTGTGGTCAAGAAGATCAATGTCCCTCGAATGGCTGAGGATGCTCTGGCCGAGAATATCAGGTTTGAAGCGGAACAGTACATCCCCTTCGACATCAATGAAGTCAATATAGATTTTCAGATTTTAGAAC
>JADFXY010000106.1:0-11526 GCA_015233355.1 Deltaproteobacteria bacterium
CAATGGATGAAAGAACTTCACCAAGAAGAAGCGGCGGCGGACAAAGATACCGACATGTCGGATTATTAGTCGGCGCTATGTCCAAAACCCCAACAGGCTACCTGGTCAATAAGGAACTGTTATGTCTATTTCACCGCAACTATTGAAAATACTGGCCTGCCCCCGGTGCCTGAACGGAGTTCGATTAAATAAAACCGGAGACGGTTTGATCTGCAACACCTGTCACCTGGTTTATGAAATAAAAGATAACATCCCCATCATGCTCATCAGTGAAGCCAGGAAGGCTGGTTAACTTCGGACAGACCGGTTTTGCCTGTTCCCGAATCGGCCCCCGCCAGACTTTTAAAGAGACGCGGCTTAGGAGTGATCACGTCCTCTGATAACTCGTTCACTTGAGTTTGCCCTTGGCCAGGTTTTGAACCGACCTTATCTATACTAAATTCTAACCTGAGTTCGACGATTATAATAGGCGATTATCATCAAGGGCCATGATTCAATCCGCAGATTGCACCGATTTGCGCAGATTAGGGCCAAAATAGGTCTTTGGATCTTTTCCATCTGCGTTAATCTGCGAAATCTGCGGATATATTTCTGGTACTTAATTAAAAAAACTCATCGAGCTCAGGTTAAATTCTAAGTATTGAAATTATCCGTTGATCCCAACCAGACGGCTCGTGAGGAGACATCATGATTCTGAAGGGTATTCTGCATGTAGAATCACCAATCTACAGAGGAAATTCCAGAAAAACACTTTTCACTCGGGACGGTGATGGTGTCCACAAGTTGGTTTCTCTGGCCGGCGAGATATCAGGTACGGCTCAGTCATTGATGGACGCCTTCATCGGCCAATCGGGTAATGGAAAAAATTTCGGCCTGCTCAACCGGATGTGGCTCAGGTTGTACGGTTCCCCCTTGCCGCCGAAGCTCATTACCAATGTCAAGTGCACTCTCCAGACTAAGAGTTATCCCCGAGATAATTTCTTCGATCTGCGCATGGGGTTGAAGCTGGATGAAGACAGGTTTGCCGCCGAGGCCAACGCGAATTACAAGATGGAGACCATTCTTCGCAATTCCATTTTTGACCTCACCTTGTCTTTAGATGAACCGCAACTCAGAAATAGCGACAATGAGGTTAGATTATACTATCTTTTACAAGAAATGAAAGAAGGCAGGTTCTGGTTTGGGGCGGGTAAGACCAAGGGACTAGGACGGGTTCGGTTGGACATGGAACTGCCGTTCCCCAGTCCGGAAAAAGCACCTAAATTAAATCTTGAGGCCAGCCACTTAAGAGTAGATATGAAATTCGATTCAGTCAATCCGGTGCTGGTAGGTTGGAACTGGGGTAAGGTGGACCAACAGACCGCCTCATTTACCTCCGTGGAAGCCAGGTTAATGATTGAGGCCATGAAAGATATCCCCGGCTTCATCCGCGGCCGCCTGGAAATGATCTTGGGAGGGCCGATCTTGAGTCCGGAGGACTGGAAGCGCAAATTGGCCGAATTTCTGCCCCGGATAATCGCCATCTGGCTCATGGAACGGTCTACCGCCGAAGTTGAATCTTATGTCTTGCCAAAATCCAGCCTAAGCAAACTGGGCAAAGGCAAACATGCTTTGACCGAAAAGCTGCTGGTCAGACTCGAAGCCTTGACCGAGCAACCTTTCCCCTCTCAGGATGCGGCCGAAGACGCGGTTAAGGACGCCCTGGGCAAAAAGGCCAATATGGCCAACCGGGTGATAGAATGCGTGGAACGCAAGCAGCAGTCCAAAAAAACACTTGATAAAGACGCCTGGCTGCAACTCGTCGATGCTTTCGGTTTTGACACCGGCTTATCCGAGACCGTGGCGGTGACTATCCATGATGAACTGGCCTTGACCAGGCTCATCACCACGGCCTGTCGAGACTTGTTTGCCCGAATTAATCTGCAAATCGATCATCAAATCAAATTACTTCAGAGCGACATCTGGGTGGATGCCGAAATGGCCAACCGGCAGGAACACATCCGAATCAAGACCATGTTACTCCAAAATAAGATCAGCGAAGACCAATGGAATAATCCCCGCCTGGTCCCGGACGGAGTCAAACCGGTCATCTGGAAAGAATTTCTGGAGTCCCATAGCCGAGTGCAGTACCGCCACATGCTGGCTTCCACCAATTTGAACAAAAGTATCATTAACGACCGAAATCTGATCGAATTCCTTAAAGTCTACCGTAACCGGACCCGCCAGGAACTGGCTCAACCCTGCAATATTGATTTCAGACCCGGCCCAGGCAAGAAAAGCCGTGATATATCCAAAAAATACGGCAAACCATTTGACACCATGTTTATGCGCATGCTGTCTTGGGTCCCATCCTCCAAAGAGCAGGGCGCCTGGGAAGTATATATCCCCGGCGGCACTATTAAAGGCGCCTTCAGAAAGCGGGCGTCACAACTGCTGAAAACTCTATGGGGTGAATCGGCGAAGACCAGTCAGGTGATCAACCGCCTTTTCGGGGTTCAGGGACAACGAGGGATGGTGATGTTCTCCGATGCATATCTCGTGGACCCCTTCGACCCACACCGAGCCTGGTGCTCCATGGAGGGGATAAAAATCAATCCCAAAACCGGACAACCAATTGAAACTTCTAAGCATGACTACTTGTTCGCCTATGGCGACAAGCTCTCCTTCCAACTGCGCCTTGATGCCCAGGATGTGACTGGATCGGATACCGAAGCTTTCTCTATCCTGGCTCATCTGATAAACGATTTCCAAAAGGGAGACATTTGTATCGGCGGTGAAAAAACAGCCGGATTTGGTTGGGTCCAGGCTGAAGTGACCAACTTGAACCTGCTGAGCGCCAACCTGTCCCAGGCCTATGAAAAAATCTTCGGATCATATCAGTTTACCGAGCATGGTCCGTGGCAGCAATTAAGGCTGGAAGGCGCAGAGGCGGCCAAAGCTTTGAGCCGGACTGCACCCATCATTTCCCGCAAGGAGGCCGGTTCCTTGACCCCACCGATGGCCAAAGCAGGGTTTATTTCCCACCGGGCCTTCGGCGGCCGTTGCGGCACGCTGGCCATCGAAGCTGAGGTATTAACGCCCACAAATATTAAAGAAAGTGGAGAACCATCCTTTAATACCACCCTCGAAAAAGAATCCATTAACGGCTGGGACTTTTTTTCCCTTTCTGCTCCAGAGGCGGCCCATCGCGGTTCCGACAGAATCTATGCTCTGCCCAGCCGGAGTATAAAGGGAATGATTCGTTATATCTATTCCATTATCACCGACTCCCGGGTTGAAAGCACGGATATTGCTAAGTTGAACCCGGCGGATAGCCTATTCGGATGGGTCGGCACCGGCCCCAACCAGGCCTTGATGGGGCGGTTATCCTTCAGTTTCGGGATGTTCCAGCAGCCCAGGCTATCCTGGTTTAAGGTCCCCTATCCTTATAGCGGCTGGGAATTTAACAATAAAAAATGGAAAAATACCCCTGGCCTGACTGTCCCGAGAACGATTATCGCCGATTCCTGGCGTGTTTTCGGCCATGCGGCCCTGGCCCCCATAGTGACTCAGTTGGATGATTTCACCCCTGATGCAATTCAGGCCAACTATTTTCGGGCTATCCTTCCGGGAAGCCGGGCCCGCTTCACCGTCCGTTTCTGGAATCTTGAAGACCAAGAATTAAGGCGGCTCTTGTGGAGCCTGGTCCTGGAACCGAATATAGCCCATAAATTGGGAAATAACAAACATATGGGGTTTGGCAGCCTCCGGTTTAAAATTCTACCGGAAAGCTTCTTGATCGATTGGTCCAAACGTTACGCCGGAGGACCGAACGAAGCCTGGCAGATGCCGGTTCAACTTCAAGATTGGGTCCGGAAGGATGAACTAAAAAATTACGCCCCGCTGTGTGAGGCGCTCAATGCTAACGGCATTTGATTGGTTGCGCCGTTGCCGGAATGGGCCAGACTTATTGGCCACCCTAAATCATCTCCAGGAGCAGCCTGATCTCCTCCTGGACCAGGACGAGGTCGGGCCACCCCTAACCGCAGTGACCAAACCTTGCCAGAGGTGTTGGATTTACCCCTGCGTGGCCGCGCCCTATAAGAAATACTGCCGAACCTGCACCGAAATCAGGGCCAAAGCCGAAAAATTCAATGGTATATCGAAGTATTCTGTTGTTATCTGGGCCTCTGTGAACAGGTTGCCGAAGCAATTGCGAACAGAAGAAGGCTTTGCCGGTTCCATCGTCTCAGGCTCCTATGTTCATGATGAGCAACACTTCCTGCTCTTCATCAACCGTCGTGAACTGAAACCTTGGCTGCAAGAGCTTTTGTTGTATGAAGGTGATACATTGAAAGGAGCGATCCAGGTATTTCCGCCCGTAGATAATTCGCCCAGGAGCAGCACGGGAGAAATTCTTTGCCGGGTGATCCACCAAGAAACACATTTCCCGATGGATTCGTTTCGTGTCCGATTTTTTTCCAGTCCCTTTCAGGTCTTATATCCCCGGTCCCGTGCTATCCAGGACCTCCATACATTTGAAGCTGTTGATTTTTTAAGTCTTTTAGAAATGGCCACCATATTTCGAACCCTTCTCCGTCCTGAGGCGCAGGGGATGCTCCGCCAGTTAACCTCCATGGGAGACAGCCGGGAAAAACAGTTTTATTGGGGCAGATTCATGGGATTCCTTGACCCGGAAGCTAGAGACATGCTGAGCGCCTGGAATATCCGTCAATGGCCCGAAAACAGGATTAAACTACTCTATGAACTGGTAAGATATGTGGCCATTGCCCATTAATATTATACGGTATTTATTTATGTTAAGGGTAACCGGGTCCCTGGTCACCCTGTCCGATCACCCGGCCCTGGAGCTTTCGCTGGTCGTAGGAAATGCCATTGCCAACCGCCTTCCCCATTCCCAGGCCCGCCCCTGGCGGAAAGCCGTGGCTTTGTGGGACCAGTCCGGGTTACGCCCGCAAGATCTTAAAAAAGAATTAACCAGCCTACCCGACGTCAACTGGCCGATAGAGTCGGTCATATTTTTTTATCCGGGCAAGCGTTCATATGGTTTCGACGAGCTGATTTTTTGGGAGCTTAAGCTCCTGGGCGACAGCGCCGATCATGACATGTTTTTAGAAATCATCATGCCGGCCCTGGAAGAGGCCTGCACCGCCGGAGATTCCCGCCTGCGCTCCCCGCTGGGGCTATGGGGCAGATCCGGGATTCAGGCCGTTTACGTGGCCCGAGGTCTTCATTGGGAGCCGCTGGTCCAACAAGGGCAACTGGACCTGAGGTACAAAGCCGGCCCGACTCAGTGGGCTGAGGGCCTGGACTTCGACTCCTGTTCGAGCCTGGCCTTTAATCAGTTAACCTGGGTCAGGCCCTTTCATTTTGAAACTCCGGACACCGATCTGCAGCCTCCGCAGGGCCAGGCCGGGCCTGCTCCAAACCGGGCGCCCACCTTGCGCCAACTCTACGATGCATTCGTCGCCCGGGTCGGCCCCCTGATCCTGAATAAACGTCACCCATCCGATAGTTTCTGGAATTTATTAACTAAACAGGACCAATTATCATTAGAGGCAGCCATCGAACAATCCTCGCGTGTCCGTCTTGCGTTCAAGGCGTTCAAGGCAGGCAGGACCCAAACTCCTGACACATTTTTCGGGATACAAAGATTTGCCCCGGTTATTCCGCAGGTAATCGTCCCCCTGCTGGGGCTGGGATCCATAATCCACCTGGGCCGGCATACTCATCTGGGGCATGGCACCTTCTATCTCGATTCTTCGATTAGTTGACCAGTTTCCGGTTGCCGGTTGCTGGTTGCCTGTTGCCGGTGCCAGTTGCCGGTCAATATCATTGCCTTAAGGGTGTGCACGTATTGGAACCGTGACCCCCAATGCTGTTGAATTAAGGTGCGGCTTGGACTGGAATCCGCCCCATTGTCTGAACCTTGATTACGATGTTTGCCTGATTGACTATGATATTTGCGGCCTCAAGGCTAAACATGAACCCCCACGGCCGCAATCGGCAGCCCAACGTGGGTATTCTGTTTTACTCATAGCCTTTCATTTAATCAGCGTAATCAAGGTTCAGACGATCAACATACCTAACTATCAGCAACATTATTCTAATTCAACACCATTGACCGTGAACCCTGGGTAATGCGGACACCCGGCCTGGAATCTTAAGTCTATGACATTGACCAGCAACGTGTAACCTGTAACCAGCAACATGTAACGAGTTCAACATGAAAACCTTATCCATCAACGTGATCACCTTAAACGAAGAAAAACACATCTCGGCCTGTCTGGAGAGCCTGTCTTTCGCCGATGAGATCGTGGTGGTCGATGGTGGCAGTCAAGACAAAACGGTTGAACTGGCCCGGCAGTATCCGGTGAAAATATATGAAAATCCCTGGCCGGGATTTGGTCCGCAACGGCGGCTGGCCCTGGACAAGTCCACGGGTGACTGGATTCTGTGGGTTGATTCGGACGAGCGGGTTACCCCGGAATTGCGTGATGAAATCATCTCAGTGCTCCAGGGGAACGACCGGGGAAAGGCCGGGTTTTACGTGCCTTCCCGAAATTACTTCAGTGGTCGGCTGATCAAACACGGCGGCTGGTCTCCAGATTATAAGTTGCGCCTGTTCAAAAGGGATAAAGCTGTTGTGACCGACCGGGCCGTCCACGAAGATGTCATTCCAGACGGTGAGCTGGGCAAATTGACCGGTCCGCTGATTCACTATTCTTACGACTCAATCAGTGATTTTGTTCTCCGGATGAACCGCTATGCCCGCCTGTCGGCTGAAGAATACATCCAACAGGGGCGCCGGATCGGCCCTCTGGGGATGCTTTCCCGGCCTTTATACACTTTTTTCAATATGTATTTCATGCGGGCCGGATTTCTCGACGGCTACCATGGGTTGGTCTTAGCCGGGCTTTACGCGGCCTATACTTTCGTTAAATACGCTAAATTACAAGAAAAATATTGGAATATGGAAAACTCTGATTAAACGGTGAGACCGCGGCTATGCACCTTGACCCAACCAAGATTAAAAAAATTCTATTCATTAAATTGCGTCACATCGGTGATGTCTTATTGACTGCACCCGTGGCTCGGGCCTTGAAGAACGCCTTTCCCCACGCCTCCGTCACCGCCCTGGTGTACTCCGGGACCGAAGAGATGCTCACCCTAAACCCGGCGGTGGATGACGTCCTGGTCTTTGACCTGGGATGGAAGAAGCTCCCCAGGTGGCGGCGGCTGTGGGCTGAAACGGCTTTCACTTTCGGACTGCGGAAAAAGAATTTTGATCTGGTCATCAACCTGACCGAAGGGGACCGCGGGGCGGTTATGGCCTTTGTGTCCGGGGCTGGAATCAAGGTGGGCCTTGACCCCAAAGGCCAGGGCATCCTGGGCAAGCATCTGGTCTATGATCTTCTTTATTATCCCCAGGATCAGCGGGCCCATATGGTCGATCAAAATCTTGAGGCCGTCAGGGCCCTGGGCCTGGCCGTTCCCGACCGGAAGGTCGACATCTTTTTTGACGAAAAGGACCGAGACTATGTCAATCAACGGTTGGATCAACTCGGTTGCCGCCGGGAGAGACCGCTCATCCACATTCACCCCGCGTCCAGGTGGCTGTTCAAAGCCTGGCCGGCCCGGCATGTGGCCGAACTCATTGACCACCTGATCCTGAACCGGGGTGCGGAAGTAATCCTCACCTGCGGCCCGGCGGATCGTGAACTGGCTTACATGAAGGACATCAAGCAGGCCTTGCACTGCACTCCGGTTGACCTGTCCGGTCAGACCTCTCTAAAGCAGCTAGCCGTGGTTAGCTCCCTGGCCCATCTCTTCTTCGGGGTGGATACCGTGGCCATGCACTTAGCCGCGGCCGTGGGCACTCCGGTGGTGGCCTTGTTCGGCCCATCCGGGGAATTCAACTGGGGTCCCTGGGGAGAAGGTCACCGGGTGATCAAGAAAGATTGGGATTGCCGTCCCTGTGGCCGAGATGGGTGTCAGGGATCAAAAAAGTCAAGATGCCTTGAGGAACTAACAGTGGCCGAAGTCATTCCGGTGCTGGACGAATACCTGTAACATACCTGCGTCCTCGCTTTTTCTCTCCGTCCCCTGAAGGTTTTTCCCAGACCAGTCTGAGTACCATAACATCGCCGATCAGGGGATGTATCTCCTTAAGCCCACATAGGATCAAAAGATCATGTTCAACCTGATTGTATTACATCTCCTTCGGGCTATATTTCTCCTGGTGGCTCGTATTTTCCCCCAAAAAGAACCACCGGCGGAGCAATTGGCCCAGGGCCGGGAGAAGCGGATCCTCCTGGTCGCCACTACGGCCATCGGTGATACCCTGATGTGTTCCCCGGCCATCAGAGCGGTGAGACAAGCCAGACCCCAGGCCCGGATTGTGGCCATGGTGGATCGCCGCCGGACGGAGTTATTGGCCTCGAATCCCTATATTGACGACTTTATCATCCACCCCGGGAAATTCAAGAAATTAATTCCCTTGATCAAACGTCTCCGCCGCGAGCGGTTTGACCTGGCCATTATTCTGCATGCCAATGACCCCGATTCGGTGCCGCTGATCTATCTTTCCGGCGCTCCGGTCAGAGTCGGTTGGGCCGAAAGCCGGTTTGCCTTTCTGTTGACGCGGCCCGTCCCCAAGAGAAATCCACCAGGACATTACATCGATCTCAGAGGGGATTTCCTGGCCGCGGCGGGGATTCCCATGCCCAGCCGAAAAATGGATCTGTTCCTCCCACCATCGGCCGAAATCGAGGCGTCTCAATTCTTCCAGCAGGTCAACCTGGCTTCATCGGACAATCTTATTGGGTTTCATCCCTTCGGCAGCTATCCGGCCAAATGTTGGCCCATGGGTCCGGCCCGGGACTTTTTAGCTGGGGTAATCAATGAAACGGACTGCCGCATCATCATATTCGGCGGGAAGCAGGAAAAGGCTTCCGCGGAAGAATTGGCCGGCGCCTTTCCCGGCCGGGTCATCAGCGCTTGCGGTCGGGTTTCGGTCATGGGCGCGGCCGGCGTTTTGCAGCACTGCCGGGCCATGGTCACCACCGACAGCGGTCCGATGCACATGGCCCTGGCTCTGGGTCTTCCGACTGTGGCCCTATTCGGACCTGCCTCGCCGGACATGTTTGGTGGGCTCGATTCCGTGGCTCCTTTTTTTCCCTTAATAGTTCCGCTCGATTGTCCGCGGCCTTGTCAGATCAAGGTCTGCCGCCGCCACGATTGTATGCGGCTGTTGACGCCCGAAATGGTCATGTCGGCTTTCCGGAAAATCACCTCTTCGCCCCATGCTCCCGGAATATCACCCCCGGCGGAATAATTGCCTCAGCGGATGGAGCCAGGCCTAACTGATCTTGACGCACTAAAAGTTATTCAACAGCAAGGAACGGAATCGGATGATAAAAGAACCGATCCGCTGAATTCTTGGCAGTGGTAATGATTCGATTTAGTAATCACAAATATAAGGGAAAATATTATGGCTAAGGACGATCCCAAAAAGAGCAGTGATTCAAAAAAAGATAGCGGAATAACACGGCGTAATTTTATGAAATATTCCGCCATGACAGTTGCATATGTGTCTCTAGGCCCGTTGACCTTTGGATGTGGCGACAACGGAGGCCAACTTGAAGGATACCCGATTGATTCCAATGTGGCGACCACGCTTCAGAAAACAGTGGCATTTACCACACCAAACCCGGTGCACCTTATCCCGACCCAGCTTTCGTCTGTTTCCCAATACGATAAATACGGCTATGGCGTCTGGAAAGACGGCCCACCTCTCCTGGTGGAACTGCGGGCCGATATTATGCCGGCGGGTTATAGCAATCCATCGCCCGTGCGAAACACCAAGTTCTTGAATTTCTTTGCCATAACCGACATCCATATCACCGACAAAGAGACTCCTAACCAGTTGATCTATCTTCAACAATTAAATGCCAAAGACGCCCAGGTCTCTTCAATATACTCGCCGGTTATGCTGTACACCACCCACGTCCTCGATGCCGCGATTCAAACGGTAAACGCCCTTCACCAGAAAAACCCGTTCGATTTCGGGATCTCCCTGGGTGACGTCTGCAACAGTTCTCAGTACAACGAACTAAGGTGGTACATCGACGTTATTGACGGCAAGACCATTATTCCCAGTTCCGGCGCCCATGTTGGGTCAAACAGCATCGACTATCAAAAACCTTACCAGGCGGCAGGTCTGGATAAATCAATCTCTTGGTATCAGGCCCTGGGCAATCACGATCACTTCTGGATTGGGACGTTACCGGTAGACATGCCTGGAGTTGGGCTTCGGCAATCGTACGTTAGTGATACAATCTTTGCCGGCGGAGACATCCTGGCTAACCCCTTGAATATTAGCAAGCCAGATTACTATATGGGCGTGATCGATGGATCGACTCCTCTCGGTGAAATCATTGATGCGGGGCCTGTTGGAAAGTTTAATAACGCCCCGACTATTGTCGCCGACCAAAACCGTCACTCACTCCTGAGAACAGAATGGATGCAAGAATTCTTTAACACCTCCACAAGTCCGGCCGGTCATGGTTTCAACCTGGTCGACCCCACCCAGGAAAGCGGCTTCGCCTGCTATAGCTTTATCCCTAAGTCGAATGTGCCGCTCAAGGTTATTGTCCTCGACGACACTCAACTGGAAAACGATGGCTCGCAAGATGCCCATGCACATGGCTTTCTTGACCAGGCGCGGTGGGCCTGGCTAAAAAAAGAACTGGCGGACGGCCAGGCGGCCGATCAACTCATGATCATCGCGGCGCACATACCCATAGATGTCGAACCCATCGACTCCGAGCTGGAATGGTGGACAGTCCCTCTAAATGCCGTGTCCTTGCAGGGTCTGCTGGCAGAGCTTCAGAGCTGTCCGAATTTTCTCATGTGGATGGCCGGACATCGTCATTACAATACCATCAAAGCCTTTAAATCGCCCGATTCCAACGCCCCAGAAAAAGGATTCTGGCAGGTGGAAACCTCCTCGCTAAGGGACTTTCCACAGCAGTTAAGGACTTTTGAGATCTACCTCAACAGTGACTATACCATTTCAATCGTTACGACCAACGTTGATCCAGCGGTCAAAGAGGGAACTCCTGCTGCGACATCGCGTAAGTATGCCGTCGCCACACAGGAGATCCTCAACACTCTACCCATATACCAAAATGATCCCAATTCGGGGCTCCTTATAGATCCAATTACTCAACAAGAAGTTCCGGATGGAAAAGGAGGTTACCAAAAAGATCCGACTATACATCCGATGCCTACCGGTTCGTACAATGCCGAGCTGTTCAAACAATTGAGCCCGACAATGGTGAAGAAACTAAAGGCACTGTACCCAAAATCATAAGCCAGCAATTTTATTTTGTTAATTAGCATATATTGCCCGCAATATTTTAGGGCTCCCTCCCCTTCAAGGAGAGGGAGTTCTGCGGAAGTTCCGTGTTAACCGCCCGGCTCAAAGAAGATTTAACCCAAAAAAATTATGCCCGGCACTAT
>JADFXY010000106.1:11572-12048 GCA_015233355.1 Deltaproteobacteria bacterium
CGGGGTATATCCAACATCATTTTGTTACACTGCCGCGACAATCGGGAGGCTCACAAGGAGCAGGAAGTTTGAAACTGGCCATTATCAGAAGAAACTACACCCCATTCGGTGGGGCGGAACAATACCTGAACCTTATTATCCAGGCCTTGTTGAGTTTAGGGCATGAAGTCCATATTTATGCATCCCAATGGCAGGCCTCCCCACAGCCTGGGTTGTTTTTCCATCGGGTCAACGAGATAAAGCTGTTTTCCTTTATCGGGGTGCTCAGTTTCGCCCTTCGGTGCAAAAAGCTGTTAACCGGCCATGATTATGACGCCGTGCTCAGCGTCGAACGGACTCTGTTGCAAGATATTTTTTACGCCCAGGACGGATGCCACAAGGAATGGTTACGGCAGCGGCGGCAGATTTCTGGTTGGTGGAAAAGAATTACTTTTCACATTAACCCCTTGCACCTGTGCTACCTGTGGATTGAACGG
>JADFXY010000107.1:0-11807 GCA_015233355.1 Deltaproteobacteria bacterium
TGAGAAAATTGCCAACGCAATCATTTTGGTACATCAACTCACGAATTGTGGAACGTTACTTCTCGATTCTAAATTCACGACCGGGTCTCGACATTGGCTTGCGTCTGGCTTAAGTTAATGACATTGGCTTGCGTGTTGCTGGTTGCTCGTTGCTTGTTGATCGGGCATCGGACGAAATTCTTAAAGTTGAACTAAGCTGCGCTTAACCATCTTCGGATGTGATAAGATTCCTCACATTCGTTCGGAATGACAAATTTACGTCGTCATTCCAGGTGGTCCACTTCCCTGTCATTTCGAGCGAAGCGAGAAATCTTAACGTCGAATCCTTAATTAAACAACATTGGTGCGTTGCCTGGGCTAACCTAGATCGCCCCTTTGGGGCTTAATCGGTATTGTCTATTTTTATAATTTATAAAAATTCGTTTGATCCCCCAGCAACGGGCACCCCGCACCCAAAATTTACCCCCTCCGCAACCAGCAACAAGCAACCAGCAACGCGCAACAAGAACCCAAAATCCACCCTGGCTTTGTTGACATCCTCCCCACAAATACTTAATTTATGAATATGAAGACTTGTGCACTAAGATACATTTGATATCGAAAGTGACAATTAACTCCAGTAGCCAGATACATATCCGGGAGGAGATAAGATATGAGATTCGATAAAATGACCATAAAAGTGCAGGAAGCCCTGGCCGAAGCCCAAAGCACGGCTGAGCGGATGGGCCATCAGCAGATCGAGAGCGAACACCTGCTCCATGTCTTGCTTAATTTAGAAGGCAGTATCATTCCGGCCATCTTAGAAAAGATGGGGGTGAACACCGGGACGGTGACGCGGGAGTTGGAAAAGGCGCTGGACCGGCTGCCCAAAGTGAGTGGATCAGGTGTCGGGCAAAGCGGCATCTCGCCCAATCTGAAGCGGACATTAGACCGGGCCTTTGCGCTCGCGGCCGATATGAAGGACGAATATGTCAGTGCGGAACATATCCTGTTGGCCATGATCGAAGATAAGGGTTCGGGGGCCGGCCGGATTTTGGCGGCCAATGGGGTGACCAAAGACACCACGCTAAAGGCCCTGGTGGATATCCGGGGAACGCAGCGGGTCACGGATCCCAATCCGGAAGACAAATACCAGGCTCTGGAACGGTTCAGCCGGGATTTGACCGCCCTGGCCGAGCAGGGGAAGCTAGACCCGGTGATTGGCCGGGACGATGAAATCAGGCGGATAATCCAGGTCCTGTCCCGCCGGACCAAGAACAACCCGGTGCTCATTGGGGAACCTGGGGTGGGCAAGACGGCCATTGTCGAGGGTCTGGCTCAGCGGATCGTCAACGGTGACGTGCCTGAGGGCCTGAAGAACAAACGAGTCGTGGCCTTAGATATCGGCGCACTGGTGGCTGGAGCCAAATATCGGGGTGAGTTTGAAGATCGGTTGAAGGCGGTGCTGAACGAGGTGATCAAATCCGCCGGCCAGATCATTCTGTTCATTGATGAAATGCACACCCTTGTCGGAGCGGGAAAGGCCGAAGGGGCGGTAGACGCCTCCAACATGCTCAAGCCGGCCCTGGCTCGAGGGGAGCTCCGGTGCGTTGGCGCCACCACCCTGGATGAATACCGCAAGTACGTAGAAAAAGACGCAGCCCTGGAACGCCGTTTTCAACCTGTATATACCAGCGAACCTACGGTTGAGGATACTATCGCCATCCTCCGGGGCCTGAAGGAGAAATACGAAGTCCATCATCACATTCGGATTAAGGACTCGGCGATTGTGGCTGCGGCCACGCTGTCCCACCGGTATATCACGGACAGGTTTTTGCCGGACAAGGCCATTGACCTGATTGATGAGTCCGCCTCCAAAATCAGGATTGAAATAGATAGCATGCCTCAGGAAATAGATGAGGTGGAACGCAAAATTATCCAGATGCAAATCGAAGTGGAGGCTCTGAAGAAGGAGCAAGATAAGGCCTCGGTGGAGCGTCGGGACCGGATTGAGCATGACCTGGCCGAATTAAAGGACCAATCCCATCTTCTCAAGGCCAGATGGTCCGCGGAAAAAGAATCCATCACCCATATCGCCACCATTAAGGAACAAATTGAACAGGCCAAGATTGCGGCTCAGAATGCGGAGAGGACTGGCGATTTAGCCAAGGCGGCGGAACTTAAATACGGCCGGCTGATGGCCTTAGAGAAAGAATTACGTGAGCAGACGGACAAAATCAGCAGTGACCAGCCGCAAGACCGGATGCTCAAGGAAGAAGTGGACGCCGAAGACGTGGCCGAGATTGTGGCCAAGTGGACCGGTATCCCAGTATCGAGGATGATGGAAGGGGAGCGGGAAAAGTTGCTCCGGATGGAAGACCGTCTTCACGACCGGGTGATTGGCCAGGATGAGGCGGTGATCGCCGTGTCCAATGCCGTCCGCCGGGCCCGCTCCGGTCTACAGGATGAAGCCAGGCCGATTGGCTCTTTCATCTTCCTGGGGCCGACGGGAGTGGGGAAGACCGAACTGGCCCGGGCCCTGGCTGAATTCATGTTTGATGATGAACAAGCCATGATCCGGATCGACATGTCGGAATACATGGAGAAACATACCGTGGCCAGGCTGATTGGGGCCCCTCCGGGCTACGTTGGTTATGAAGAGGGGGGGTATCTGACCGAATCGGTTCGCCGCCGTCCTTATTCGGTGGTCCTGTTTGACGAGATCGAAAAGGCCCACCCCGAGGTATTCAATGTGCTGCTCCAGATCTTAGACGATGGCCGGTTAACCGACGGCCACGGCCGGACAGTGGATTTCAAGAATACCATTATCGCCATGACTTCCAATATTGGCAGCCAGTATATCCAGGAACTCACCCGGCCGGAAGACCATGTCCGCGTCGAAACCCTGGTCATGGAGGGTTTGAGGCATCAGTTTAAGCCGGAATTTCTCAATCGGATTGACGACATCATCATTTTCCATGCCCTGACGCTGGAAGACATTAAGAAGATCGTCACCATTCAGATGTCCAGATTGACTAAGCGTCTGGCCGACCGGAAGATTACCTTGATCTTGTCCGATGAGGCCAGGGAGTTCCTGGCTCGGGAAGGATTCGACCCGGTTTATGGAGCCCGGCCCCTGAAACGGGCCATCCAGAAACACATTCAGGATAAACTGGCCGTGGATATTCTGCAGGGGACCATCAAAGACGGGGACAGTGTCCTGGTCCGGCCGACAGTCGACGGCCCTGGGCTGACTATGGTCAGGCAGGAGTAACAGCCTTAAACGACAAGGTTATGTTCTTGATTCGGGCGCACTAAATGATTTGGTTCAAACTCCGGCCCCACCAGAGGGCTCTACTCGGCCTCAGGTGGGGCCTGGACGTGTAACCAGGTTCAGTTTTTCATCTCACGGCCCATCTCGCGCAAAAATTCATCGAGGGAACCGGCCGTTACCGCGGTTTTGAACAGACTGTCCAGGGTATCCAGATCGGTTATTTTCTCAACAGTAGGTATAATCGAGGATGGTACCGGGCTGAAGCGCAGCTTAAGGGTCTCAATCAACATCCGGCGCGAGTTCAGCAGCTCACCCTCCAGTTTCCCTTCCAGTTTCCCTTCCAGCCTCCCCTCGAGTTTCCCTTCCAGTTTCCCCTCAAGGATGCCGGCCAGTCTGCCCTCGTTGTATTCTATTTCCCTGATAACCTCGTAGGCTGCAGATTCGAGCATGATATCCCTCCTCTTGGAAATAATCGCTTTGGTCATGTCTTTAGACACAAGGCCGGCCAGAATAGCCATAATCGTAAGCAAATCAGCTTTGTCTTTTCTTGACAAGGAACTCTGGCCGATTGATTTATCCGCCTGGTCCAGGAATTCTTCTCCGTGGCGCATTAACGGTAGCAAGGGCATCAGACAAAGAGTTCCCTCCTGGAAAATCTCCCTGGCATCGAATTCGTAGACAGGAATCAGGCGAAATCGAAATAGGACGTCCTTGTCTTCATATTGATCCGAGACACTGGCGGACGGCCGAAAGAGCAAGACGCAGGCCGTAGTCTCTTGATGATATTTTAGCATATATCGACATCGATATTCAAGTAGTCTGAGAGGAACATCATTGTCCCAGCGGCTCTGGACCTCCAGAATGATTATTTCTTGTTTCCCGTTCTCATCCGTGACCCTGATGGCGGCATCGGTGTGCCTGGAGCTGACTGTTTCCGTTGGCACTTCCTCCAGAAGATCACTTTCCGCTACAGGGATACCCACCAACCGCCGGAGAATTGCTTCCCGGCATTTTTCTATCAGTATCTTTGAACTCTTGTCATAGTACATAAGTTTCTCCGGGCATCTGGACTGGAGGCAAGTATTCAATGGTCCGGGGAGAAGTCCATTTTCTATGATTTAGAAGATCATGTGGGCCGTCAGAGTGTCAAGCAAATAGACCCGGAGTGGTCGGCCGGCTTTGAAATATCTTGCCAAATCGGCGGAATTAAGATAAACTACCTGATACTTAAGATAGCTTTTCCGGATGTTCAGGCCCTTTTCCGGCCGTCGGCGCTATTCCGGGAGAGTTTTTCCAAGACCGGCCAGGTATATTTACCGACAACCTCATTCTAGGGACGGCTATGTCAAAATCTATTCGTTTATTATTTGTCTGCCTTATTTTAACTCTGCTGTTGTCCGCCTGTGCGGAAAGACAGGCCCGTCACGGGGCTGTCTGGCAAACAGCCACCATCAGCACTTTGATGGTTGGGGCATATGATGGAGAAGTAACTATCCGAGACCTAAAAGAGCACGGTGACCTGGGTTTGGGCATCTTTAACGCCGCGGATGGAGAAATGATCCAACTCGACGGCCGGGTCTATCAGATAAAATCGGACGGGGTGGCCTACCCGGTCGGGGATGACCTCAAAACTCCCTTTGCCGTGACTACTTTTTTTTCTCCCTGCCCACCACGCGAACTGAATCAGGAAATGAATATTAAACAATTAGAGCAGTATTTAGACGACCTGCTGCCCACCAAGAATCTCATTTACGCCTTCAAAATTGAAGGGACCTTTAAGTATCTCAAGACCAGAAGTATCCCCCGGCAAAGCCGGCCTTACCCCAAATTGACCGAAGTGGTGAAGCACCAATCCGTTTTTGAGTTCCATGATGTGACCGGAACCATCGTCGCCTTCCGTTTCCCGGATTACATGGACGGCGTCAACGTACCCCAATACCATTTTCATTTCCTGACGGCTGATAAGAAAGCCGGCGGGCACGTGCTCGATGGCCTGACCACGCAGGCGACGGTCAGGGTCCATAAGGCCAACGATTTTTTCATGTCCTTGCCTGACGGGGGTGACTTCTACCGGGTAGATCCAAACCAAATCAAAAAAAATGACCTGAACCAAGTGGAAAGATAGCCTAGTTCATTGGAATCTCCAGGGCGGTTAACCCGATGTTTTCGCAGACCGAAAAGGAGAAATGTCGATGCAAAAACTCAATCCCTATGAATTCGCACTGGCTTCATTCGACAAAGTGGCCGCCACCCTTGACATGGACCCGGGTATTCTAAAGAAAATTCGGGTGGTCAATCGTGAGTTGGTTGTGAACTTTCCCGTCTTTATGGATGACGGGGCTATAGAGATGTTCACCGGCTTCCGGGTCCAGCACGACATCAGCCGCGGCCCGGCTAAAGGTGGCATTCGGTATCACCCCACTGTTGATTTGGATACCATCCGGGCCCTGGCCATGTTTATGACCTGGAAAACGGCCCTGGTCCAGATCCCCTTCGGCGGCGCCAAGGGTGGTGTCCAGTGCAACCCCAAGCAGATGTCCTTAGGTGAAATAGAGAGACTGACCAGGCGGTTTATTAGTGAAATATCGTTCATTATAGGACCGGAATCAGACATCCCGGCCCCGGATGTCTACACCAACGCCCAGGTCATGGCTTGGATAATGGATACCTACAGCATGATGAAGGGATACTCCGTGCCTGGGGTGGTCACCGGCAAACCCATTTCCATCGGCGGCACCCTGGGCCGGCAAGAAGCCACCGGGAATGGTTGTTTCTACTGCACCGCGTTTGCAGCCGACCGGCTGGGCATGGACCTGTCCAGGGCGACCGTGGCTATCCAGGGTTTCGGCAATGTGGGTTCGGTGTCCGCCATGAGACTGAGCGAAGTCGGGGCCAAAATCATCGCTGCGAGCGATTCCCGGGGAGGCATAGTCAACCTAAACGGCTTAGACGTGGAGGCCCTGATTAAACACAAAGAGAAAACCGGGACCGTGGTCGGCTTCCCGGACGGTGATCCGGTGGGCTCGGTCGACGTCTTAACCGTTCCCTGTGATGTCTTGATTCCGGCGGCGATGGAAAACGTCATCACCATGGACAACGTCGACCGGATTTCCACCAAAATTATCATCGAAGGGGCCAATGGGCCGACTATTCCCGACGCTGATGAGGCGCTGTATCAAAGAGATGTCCTGGTCGTCCCGGATATCCTGGCCAATGCCGGCGGCGTCGTGGTCTCCTATTTCGAGTGGGTCCAGAACATTCAAAAACTCACCTGGAGGGAAAACGAGATCAACGACCGGATGAAGGAGATTATTTATACCGCCTTTGCCTCGGTTTTTGACCTTCACCGGCAGAAGAAAGTGTCCCTGCGGGATGCCGCCATGACCTTGGCCATCGGCCGCGTCGCCCAGGCCACCGCCGATCGTGGTATCTATCCTTAATTCATCTCCATCCCGACCCCGCATCGGAGAACAAGATCAGATTCCCCGGCTTGCCTGAGTGAGCCTCAAAACACGCCGTGACGTCTGGAGGACCAGGAAGATGAAAATAACTTCCATCCTCCGGCATCCGGCGGCGCCGGTTTTTGGCCGATACGACAAGTGACGTTGGAAATCAATTGAGAATATTCTCACCGAATCGACTTGACCGGCCAGGTGATAATACTTATCTTAAACGATAATTGCCTGAGCCATGAAGACCGGCCGCTGGTTACCTCAATCACCTCTCCCGGCCTTAAACCCA
The DNA here is from genome assembly GCA_015233355.1 of Deltaproteobacteria bacterium. Taxonomy (GTDB): domain Bacteria; phylum Desulfobacterota; class JADFXK01; order JADFXK01; family JADFXK01; genus JADFXK01. The sequence continues at coordinate 6,995 of JADFXY010000107.1, forward strand.
AGCCAATATACTGGGCAGGCATAACTGTCTCTTTCAGGGTCGGCATAGTTGATTGTTACCGGTTGAAGACAACGAACAAGGAGTAACAAGCAACGAGTAACAGGCCCTCTCGGAAGCGCCAATTTTAGCCGTGTCAAATCATAGACAGATCTTTGACCACCCCAACCTGCATATCTGACAGCCGATCATGATCTATGGCCCATATTCCCGTAAATAAATTGAAAGAAGGCGACGATGTCCAGCAGTACTTTTTGCTGCGGGATATGTCCCGGCGGACTACCCGTTCCGGCAAACCTTATCTGGACTTGATCCTGGCCGACCGGACTGGGACCATCAAAGGAAAAGTCTGGTCCGAGGCGCTGGATAAGCTCGATGACCAGGTCGGCCCCGGCGTTTTTGTCGGGGTCCGGGGGAGAGTCGAGACTTATAATCAAGAGATGACCATCACGGTAACCACCCTGGTCAGCACTGCGGACATTGAGGCCAGGCGGGGGGTGGTCAAGGATTTTGATCCTGATCTCCTTATCCCCCGGACTCCCGGCGATGTGGCTGTGATGTGGCAGGACCTGCTCGATGTGGTTGAAAACGAACTTCAAGATCAACATGTCCGGAACCTGGTCCGGGAGGTCTTGACTCGTTATGGGGGGGAGTTTAAAACTTCACCGGCTGCCCGAATGTACCATCACGGCTACCTGGGCGGGTTGCTCGAACATACTCATAAGATTACGCAACTGGCTTTGGCTGTAAAAGACCTGTATCCCCAATTGGATGGAGATGTATTACTGGCCGGGGCCATTTTGCACGACGTGGGCAAGATTAAAGAAATGTCCGGGTTTCTCAACCCCTCCACGACTATGGCCGGGCATTTCTTGGGCCACATCATCTTGGGGCGGGACATGGTCCGGGACGTCCTGACCGCTATGGGGCTTTCCGACTCGGACAGTGAAAAGATAATCCAGATTGAGCACATTATCCTGTCTCACCACGGGCAAATGGAGTTTGGTTCTCCTGTTTTGCCCCTGACTCGTGAGGCGCTGGTTGTTCACGCCCTGGACGATCTTGATGCCAAGATGAAAATGATCAATGATCAAATCGATTCAGACAAAACCGAGGACTCCTTCACCTCATGGCACAAGGTCCTGAAGCGCTCGATTTTTAAGGGAACATGCCGCCCCGACGCTGACGATTTGACCAACGATTGAAAGAACCCTGAGGCGGCTTGGGCCGACCGGGAGAGTCTGTTTACGGGTTACAAACTGTCCAGAAATATCTCTATCTAAGGAGAAGTGTATGCGAAACAAAAGATTTTGTTCCTGTGGTTCCGTTAGCTTTGGTTTCCCGGTATTCTTGATGGTCTTTTTGGGACTGGTGATCTCGGCCGGTTTTTTGTCTCTGCCCATGGGGCCGGCAAAGGCCGAGGCTGCGTCCGCTTTACCCGGTTCTTTTTCTGAGTTGGTCAAGAAATGTAAGCCGGCCGTAGTCAACATCAGCACCAGCCACACGGTCAAACGGTCCGAACGGATGCAGGGGCTCCCCGGCGGGAATCAAGGAAAACAATTCAAAGACTTCTTCGGGGAGGAATTCTTTGATCAGTTTTTTGGAAAAATGCCCAAAAGCTGGAAGGAACGAAGCCTGGGTTCAGGTTTCATCATCAGCCCTGATGGATACATCGTCACTAATAACCACGTGATAAAAGACGCCGACGTAATCAAAATTCGGCTATCCGATCAAAAGATATTTGATGCCAAGATCATCGGCAAAGACCCCAAAACAGATCTGGCCTTGATCAAGATCAATCCGACCGAAAAATTACACGTCCTGGAGTTCGGCGATTCCGGCATACTTGAGGAAGGCGATTGGGTCTTAGCCATCGGCAACCCCTTCGGACTGGCCCAGACCGTTACGGCCGGTATCGTCAGCGCCAAAGAACGATCTATCGGCATTGGACCCTATGACCAGTTCATTCAGACGGATGCCTCAATTAATCCCGGAAACAGCGGCGGGCCCCTGATCAACCTGGCCGGGGAGGTGGTCGGAATCAACACGGCTATCGTGGCTGGTGGCCAGGGTATCGGTTTTGCCACCCCGTCCTCATTGGCCAAAAACATCATTGCCCAGTTGAGGGAAAAAGGCAAGGTCGTGCGCGGCTGGTTGGGTGTTTACGTCCAGGCTGTAACTCCTGAGCTGGCCGAGAAGTTCAAACTCAAGGACGCCAAGGGCGCCCTGGTCGCCAGCGTCGGCAAAGATAGTCCGGCTGAAAAGGCCGGGTTTAAGCAAGGGGATGTGATTACCAGCTTTGATGGGAAAGCTGTTGATGAAATGAATCAGTTACCCATCGCCGTAGCCTCGACTCCGATAGGTAAGAAGGCTAAGGTAGAGATCATCAGAGATAGCAAACCGACCACACTGGACGTGGTCGTGGGTGAGCTTAAAGACGATGCCGGTGAAGAATCCGCCGAAGCATCCGCCGACTCGGATTACGGCCTATCCTTACAGAACCTGACCGAAGATTTGGCCAAATCCATGCACCTCAAAGATACCAAAGGGGTGCTGGTGGCCGATGTGGAACAGGACGGCCCCGCCTTTGAGGCCGGGTTTAAACGTGGTGACGTGATTAAGGAAGTCAATCGGACCCAGATCAACAACATTGAAGAATTTCGTAGCGCCTTGAAAAAAAGCAAAGACAATGTGGCGTTGGTCTTAGTTAAAAGAGGTTCCGGGACAATTTTTTTAACCATGAAAATGGAGTCCGGCAAATAATGGCCGGCACAGCCTAAATTGTATTGGTCCGGCCAGGGAGGCGGCGCGGCTGGTTCAGCTCAGCGGCCGTTTCTCTTGACCGGTCTTTTTTTGGCCTTGAATATGGTTGGTGCTTCAACCACCCGGAATCAACCCCCGTTATCATTCGGCCCGGTGCTTCGGGCTCCGTCAATCATAACCCATTTTGCCACGGATCTACACGATGCCTAAAGAAATAACTCACTGGTTGATTGCCCGGCGATTGGCTGAGAAGTTGGATGGAACCGGCTATACCCCGTCATTGCGGCAGAACCCCAACTGTCTCATGCTGGGAGCTGTTTTTCATGATGCCTTGTTTTACCTTCCGCCTTATGCCGCCATAGCCGACCATTGGCACGGCATTGATGGTGAAGATACCTTCGAGATGGTCAGACGTCTCGCAGGCTCACTTGATGAACCATCTTCCCAGGGACCAATGCGGGCATTTCTGGTCGGGGTGATTTCCCATATTTTTGCCGACATCACCTTTCACCCCATGATTTTCCACCTGACGGGCCAATATCACGACGCTGACCGGCGAATGCGTTCCAAGGCCGTCCAGGCCCACCGGGTGTTCGAAACCAGACTCGATCTTCTATATTGCGGGGGGCTCAAGCCGATCAAGTCTTTTTCCCTGGGTGACTATATCACCGGCGCCGAGCTCCCGTTCAAATCCCTGATCCGCAAAGTCTGCCGCGAGTTAGCACCGGATGTTTTGGTCTCTGCCGTGTATTCCGCTTACCAGGTCTTTCGGCTGGCCCAGTTCATCGCTCAGCGCGAATATTTGGCCTCATGGCTCCATCAAGTCAGGGCCGGGCTACCTGACCCGGCCAGGGAAATCGCCTCGTTGATGTACGCCCCCCAACTGGCCTCCCCGGTCAATCAACTTCCAGGCGAACTGGCCTATCGTCATCCAGTCACCGGGCAGGATGCCGTCGGCCACTTAGACGCCATGCTGGACCAGGCCGCGACCAGAGCCGCTGCTTTTTGCCGCGAGATTGAATCCGCCGTCGTTTCCGGCTATTCGCTGGAACTCACGGAGCCGGGACCATCCATGTTGACCGGCCTGCCCAGACAAAAGGTCAGTGAGATGAAATATTTTGCTCACGGCGAATACTCTGTCTTTTAGCCCAATGTTGTTGAATTAAAACAATGTTGTTGGTATTTCGGTACCTCCATTGTCTGAACCTTGATTAAGCTGATTAACTGATAGGCTATGAGAAAAGCAGGCATCCTCGCATTAGACAGATGGTCAGCCGTGGGGGTTCAGACTTCATATTAAATCATGTAATCAGGTTAATCAAGGTTCAGACAATGAAGCGGACCCCATCCAGGCCGCAGCTTGATTCAACCGCATTGACCTTCTGACCTGAGCTGATTCGGTCTCGACCAGGTATTCTCTGTCCTGGAGAGGCATGGCCCCAGCCGATGGCAGGATGAATGCCTCCAACCCAGGCCGGGTCATTTTCGTTATTGTACCTGAACCGGCCGAAGTCGGGTTATATCCCCTTCAGCATTTGAAAAGCCCTCTCATACTCGCTCAGCATCTTTTGCCACTTCTGCAATTCCTCATGGTCATCGCGCCATTTCCGGAAATCTCGTTTCTGTTTAGCCAGCCCATCTTGTTCCGGAGTCAACAAGAAGGCTTCCGTCGTCATCCCGTGTTTCTTCTCCCGGTCATCGAGCGCCTTGGTCAACTGCTTGACCACCCGGCGGCACAGGGAGATCTCTCGGCCGATGGATATCTCATACTCATCCGTGTGCATGGCAATCCTCTAGTCCATGGCTGGGTCACCCACTTCGTCGGGATCAACGCCATGTGGAAGCTGGTAAAATCATATTTCTTCTATGCATCTATGGAGTATAGTACCGAGACTTACGTAGCTCATCGTGGCTCTCGAGCATCTGGAGGAATTTCATTCACCCAGGTTTTGCATTGGATCGATATAAAGTCTAATAGGCGGAAGGTAAAACAAGGCATCATGAAAAACAGCTCCCAGCATGAGACAGTTGGGGTTCTGCCGCAATGACGGGG
>JADFXY010000108.1:0-11782 GCA_015233355.1 Deltaproteobacteria bacterium
TTCAATAGAAAAGTGTGCCAAGAAATAAGAAAATTATTTTGTACAACTAACGGTTAAGTAGGCTCGCCAGTCTTTTTGTCTTCCACCAACACATGAGCCCACTTGACCTTAAGTTAATGACATTGACACGCAACCAGCAACCAGCAACCACCTCATATGTGTAACCTGATGGGTATCCCGGCGTTTTTTATCTGGGCCCGGGTCTGCATGGGATTCTCGTCCTTAAAACTGAAATAGGTTCCGGCGGCTACCGCGTCTGCCTGTCCCTTAAGAAATCCATCGACAAAATGACTTGCCGCGCCGCACCCTCCGGAGGTTATCACGGGGATGGACACTTCATCCACCACGCGGCGGGTCATGGCCACATCCAGCCCCTCCCGGGTACCATCTCTATCGATACTGGTCAGGAGAATTTCACCCGCCCCACGGCGTTCCCCCTCGATCGCCCATTCGACCGGGTCCAGGTCTGTTTTGGTTTTGCCGCCGCGAATCCAGACTGAGTATTGCCCAGAGCCGTCCCGCCGATAATCAATATTCAGAACCACACACTGGGCCCCATAGATATCTGAGGCCTGATTGATTAAATCCGGGCGTTCCACCGCGGCGGTGTTGATGCTGACCTTATCCGCGCCATTGGACAACATTTTCCGGAAATCTGCCGTCGACCTGATCCCCCCGCCCACGGTAAAGGGCATGAATATTTCTTCGGCCGCCAGGCGGATAATCTCAATCAAGGTCCCCCGATTCTCTGAAGAGGCGTCAAGGTCTAGAAAGATCAATTCATCAGCCGCGGCAGCCTCGAAGATCTTGGCCTGGGACACCGGATCACCCACAGCCAGGGTCTGCTGAAACTTGATGGTCGTCACCAGCACCATCCGGCTGACGCCGCCCACATTCTGAGCCCGCATTTGCAACTTGGGGATAAGACGTCTCTTGTGCATATGTCCCCTAGGGTTTCCAGGCCACAAAGTTCCGGAGTAAACGGAGACCGTAATCCTGGCTTTTCTCCGGGTGAAACTGGGTGGCGAAGATATTGTTTTTGATCACAGCCGCGGTCACTTTGCCGCCATAGTCACAAGTCGCGGCGACGTTGGCCTGGTCACGGCATTTCATATAATAAGAATGGACGAAGTAAAAGTCGGAGCCGGGACGCAAACCGGCAAATAGGGGAATCCCAGGGCTAAAGTCGATATCGTTCCACCCCACCTGGGGCACCCGGAGGGCGGTGTCGGCCGGATCTAAGCGGACAACGTCAGCATCGAACCAGCCCAGGCCAGGAAACTCGCCATGTTCAAAACTCCTCCGGGCCATCGCCTGCATCCCCAGACAGATGCCCAGGATCGGTTTCCCCCCGGCCAGGACCATCTCTTCAAGCGCCTCCACAAAGCCGGCGCGCCGCAAGTTGTCCATACAGCCCTGGAAAGCCCCAACTCCCGGCAAGACGATGCGTTCCACCGCGGCCAGGTCCTCCGGTCCATTACAGATGGTCACTTCCGCCCCAATCATTTCGAAGGCTTTGGACACAGACAAGATGTTTCCCATGCCGTAATCGATGATGCCGATCATTGTTTTTCCTGATGATAAGAGATCATCTGTTGTGGCGTTGCTGCCAGCGGCGGAGTTGGACCAAAGCCTGTTCCCGAGGCATAGGTTCATACCGCGGCCACTGATCATAATCGTGGGGTTTCTTGCCTGGAACCATTTTTTTCGGGTCGTGTTGATGAGGCGAAACGGCATGGCTCAAGGCTACATCCAAAAACTCTTCCTCTGTCAATCCGACGTAACTTAAAAAAACGTCCAGGCTGTGTGGCCGCTTACCTTCATATTGGTCTACTATGTTCATGGCCTCGGATCGCGTGGCCCGGCGATTACGAATATCGAGAGACATCAGGTGGGACGGCCTGGTATACCCACGTTTGATGTACTTAATGTAGTCGCGGACGCCCTGGAGGTAACATTCGATTTTTTCGTAGTTGTTTTCCGGCGGGACATTCTCTACCTCGTCACCCTGCCAGCCCAGCTCATCTTGGATGATCTTGACCTGGTTCTTAACATCCCAGGGGATGAAGGAGCCCAGGCACACGGACCGGCAGCCAATCTTCCGCAGCTCTTTGATCGGCGGATAGGTAAACGGCTTCAGATCCCGTTCCGAGACGGCGCCGTCCAACCGGACATACATGTCCTGCGCGGTAATGCCCAGGTCGACAAATCGGTGAAAGCGTTTTTCATCCACCTCCTCTATTTCATCATATTGATAGTAGGAAGTGTATTCGGCTGACGCCTCTCCCCAGAAGATAAGGGGAACGTTGTATCTGATGGCGACCCACATGGGATAGGCAAAGATGCCGGAGTGGCAATGCCAGCAAAAGTCGCCCTTCTCCAAAAAACTTTGAAGCATGAATTTTTGGACCGCTTGCCAGTTGGCGGTGAAATCAAGCAAATCCACGCCCAGTTTCCGAATCAACTTTCTGGTGTTTTCATACAGTTGTGGTCGAAGAAAGCCGTGGTGAAAACGGACCAATAACGGTTTCAGCCCGTACTCCCGCATCAGGTAATGGGCCGTGAAGGCACTGTCTTTGCCGCCGCTAAAGGGGATGATGCAATCATAATCATGCTTCCCCCGATATTCTTCGACGAGCTTATCCAGGTCCTTCTTTCGGGCATCCCAATCAATCTCGGTTTGTTTGTATTCGTGCTGGCGGCAGATATTGCATACCCCTTGCTCGTCAAACATGATCGTTTCGTGAGTCTCGGGCAAAACACACTTGGTACACCGGCGCAATTGACTGATCATAGATTCCACCCCTGGTTGAATATTCAGGACATCCCGCTCGGGCCGACCTGCGTAATTATATCTGCAAAGGTTCACCGACTGTTGATCGGCGGAAGAGTTTATCTATTCTTGACTTAACCTTTAGGTAATGGCCCTAATGATCCGAGCACGCTATTTAAAGAGCCTGACCAGTTCGGTGGTCAGGCCGCCGGGTCAAAGCTCAAGAATGTCCAGTATCCCCAAACTGGTCGGGACCAGGCGCATCCCGCCGGCCACCATTTTCCGCACCTCTTTGGCCGGAGCCAACAATACCTCGTCATACTCCGGGCTTAAGCTCATAGCGGGGCGCAGTTCGTTCCAGCCCGAATCCAGTTCCAAGGCCAAACAAACATCGACCACGTCATCAACCAGGTCATGAACCAGACCTAACGGCTTCATGGATTTAATCCAGCTGGCCAGAATCCCGATCTCTTCTTCCAGTTCCCGCAGGAGTTGCCCCGAATAATCTACATCCCCCGACTCCTTTAAGGCCCGCCGGTCAATGCTTCCCGAGGGAATGAATTCCCACACCCCGGAATACTGCTCCACCACATTAGACCGCCGCCCCAAGACCACCATCGGCTCTGCTCCAACATTTAAAATGATCACCCCGCTGACCGACAAGGGACATAAATGGTGATCTAAAACCAGTCCTCTCCGTTGGGCCCAAAAGAACCGATAGGGAGAAAAATAGGCTTTGACCAGGGGAATCTCCCGGTGGCCGGCAATCCCGACGAAAATAAGCAGATCCCCATCAAACGCACTGGCCGGCCGCGCCGGGGAGTTCCACAGTTCGGCCACCCGGCGTTCTTCTCCCGGTGAAATATCCGGGGCCGCGTCAACCCGCACGTTCAGCCCCGAAGCCTTGGCCAGGACTAGAAAAGTCTGGTGATCCATTAAGTCGGCCACAATTCTTCCGCCAAGTTGGGGATTTCCTCCAAATGCGATACTATCCGTCCGGCTCCCGCGGCCAGCAGCTCCTTGTGATGAGTCGGGCCAGCCACACCGATGACGAAAATACCTGCTGTTCCGGCTGATTTTACCCCCGTGGCGGAATCTTCCACCGCCAACGCGGCCGCGGAATTGATCCCCAGGCGGGCCAATGCGGTTAAGTAAGGCTCAGGGGACGGCTTACCTCGCGACACATCTTCAACCCCGATAACCAGATCAACATAATCATCAAGTTTATGATAATTCAGAAAATCTTTAGCGATGCCGCCCGGAGCGGAAGTGACTACCGCCGTGTAGAGCAACTTTTGCCTGGCCCAGGATAACAATCTTTCCGCTCCTGGAGCCGGGGCGGCCTGCCGGGCGTAATCCGTTATAATCATCTGATGGTAATGCCTGACCAGCTCGGTTAGCGAGGGAGACAGCCCGTGCCGGTCTTTCAGCCGGGCCACCACCTGGGTCAGGGGCGGGCCATTAAGTTCATCAAATTCCCGGTCGTCGCCTTTTGCCCCATACCTGATCAGAAAGTCATGATAGACCCGTCTCATGAAATGCAAGCTTTGGGCCAACGTTCCATCAAGATCGGCAAAAAGTCCGCGCAGCCTAATCCTCTGCAACCCAGGCCCCCTCTTGAATCCCGTCACCTGAGGGAATGCGCCCGACAGCCGGTCTTCCTTCCACCCGAAGCAGGTTTTTGGGATGGATGCCCAGGCGCTGTTTCCCCGGCCTCAAGATATCGATGTTTACGCCTTCCCTAAGTATTTCACCTGGAGATATTTCCCTTATGGCCTGAAGACCTCGGCGGGCATACTTAGCCAGCTCTTCCTCCGAAGGAAGGATTTCCTTAACCCCGGAGCCCAGCATCGCCTCCACCCGCCGAATGGAGCAGACCATCAGTTTCAACTCCTCGGGGGTCACCGCAAAGACATGGTCCGGCCCCGGAAGCCGATTATGCAACGTAAAATGTTTCTCTATAACTCGAGCCCCCAGGGCCACAGCCGCCAAAGGTGCCCACAAGGGATTCCGGCTGTGGTCGGAAAGACCGGGAATCACTCCAAACCGACCCTTGAACCAGGGAATGGTCCGGAGATTCATGTCTTCTTCCGGGGCAGGATATTTCGCCGTGCATTGCATCAGAACCAGGTCACGGCCTCCGCTGCTCCGAAATGTATCCACGGCCCAGGCGATGTCCTCTTCCACACTGGCTCCCGTGGACAGGACCAGCGGCTTCCCGGACCGTCCGGCGGCCTCCAATAGCCGGGTATGGCTGACTTCGTAGGAGGCGATCTTGTGGATAGGGACGTACGGGTCAACGGCGTGAAAGTCATCCAGGGAAAAAGGGGTGCTCATGAACCGGATATTGCACTTGGCGCAGTGTTCAGCCAGTTTAGGGATCATTTCGTAGGGCATGGACAGGTCGGTGAAGATGTCCCGGATGGAGTCTTTTATCCCTTCCCGGGCCAGGTAATCGCTGTTCCCGGCATTGGCGACATAGACGGTGTCCGGCCGAAAGGTCTGAAATTTTACGATGTCGGCCCCGGCTTCAGCCGCAACCTCGATCAAGGCCCGGGCCATGTCCAGATCACGTTTGGGTGTGCCCATGCGCCAGTTGCTGCCGGCTTCGGCCACCACCAGAACGCCGTCTTTTTCCAGGGCTAACTGAGCGTTGAGATTCAGCATGAAGCGCCGAACAGCGACGTGCTCCTGGGTCTCCGGGACGACGTGGACCATCCGGTCCAACTCCCGGTATCCCGCCTTAAGAAAGAATTTACCGCTGGCTGTGTTTTCTTCGCGGACTTCCGCCAACTGGTCGTCCCAACCAAGGCTGCGAATGAACTCATTGGCCACGGCTAAGGCCGGACCGCCCAAACCTAGACCCCGAAGTTCCGGGGCAACGTTTATAGAAACATCGCAACAACGGCGCCTTGACGGCAGGGGGTGGGGTATCGGCCGATAGCGGATAAAGGCGACCCGGCGGCCTTGATCCAATGCGAATAGGGGGGGTAAATCAGGATAGCCCAGGTACTCCCTCTGATACTCCGGCCAGAAACGCTCCCATACCTTTGGTTCGCGATGATAAGACATGGCCAATGTTTGAGGGTCGTTGCGCCATTCCATGATCCGGCGGGCATGTTCCGGGATCCGCCGGCAAATTTCCAGAGAGAAAGATTCTTCAGGCATATGACATCACCTTTCATCCATACCGGGAATGCTCACCAGGAGAACGGGTCCAAGACAAACGGGGCGTCAACCGCAGAAACGACGGCCGGTGAGCGTCAAACCAATGACTATCTCAGTGACCATTCGTTGATTCATCGTTGCCGGAGCATCCGGCATTGATCTTTTTGCATTAATATCGGTTAACATGAGGACTAGGGAGTGTCAAGGCTATAGTATTGCCCTGAAGTCAAACTAATCATATTCTTTTCAATGCGTTATTCAGGAGTTTGATATTCATCCGGGACGGGGGCGGCTATGGCTGGAACAAGAAGGATTTAAAGCGAGTCGGAAAGACAAGGGGCCGGCTTGTCGGCCGACCCCCTCTATGAACATATTTACTATTTAATATGGTTGATTAGGCCGTTTGCAGGGCCGTAGAGGTTTTGCGTCTGGCCTTTAAAGAGAAGACATTAAAAATACCGACCGCGAGTAAGGTCGCACAGCACATGTACAGGGAGCTGTCAAATGTGGCTGTCTTGGCCACCAGCATCTGGGAGATGCGTGGAAAAATTAGTCCGGCAAACCCCCAGGCGGAGAACAACACGCCGTAGTTGATTCCAAAGTTCTTTAGGCCCCATTGGTCCTTGGCGGCTGAGGGGAAGATGGACAGGTTGGCTCCGTAATTGGCCCCGATAAGGGCGGTCAGGATTACCAGCACGGCAGCCCCGCCAAACTTAAACTTTAATATAGGCACGGCGAGGAACATGAGCGAGGCCTGGAAGAAGAGCATGATAATCAGAGTTAATTGCCGGCCGATTTTATCGGAGATCATACCGGCCAGGATCCGGCCACCGGCATTTCCAATAGCCAAAACGGCCACGGCCAAGAAAGCCCAGGTGCCCAAACTTGCCTTAGCCATACCGGCGATCGAGCCGATAACCACTAACCCGGCGCCGCAACTAATGAAGAAGGTAATCCACAACCGGTAGAAGGTGCCGGTTTTCATGGCGTCCATCGGCCCCAAATTTATATCCGCGGCCGCTGATTTGGGGGCCTGTCCGGCCGGAGCCGGCTTTACTGTTTCCGGGCTGTAACCGGCCGGGGGATTGACCAGGAGTGTGGCCAGACCACAGACCACTATGGTGAAGGCAATTCCGAAGATCATCATGGCCATTTGCAGTCCAAAGGCCTTTAGGAGGTAAGTGGACAGAGGAGCGATGTAAACGGAAGCCAGGCCGAATCCGGCTACGACCAGACCCGCGATCATGCCGGTTTTAGACTTGGGAAACCACTTCACGGCCGGTGGGGTGGCTGAGGCGTACCCAAACCCGATTCCTGCTCCGGCCAAGACGCCGAAGCCAAGCACCCAGATGGCGTAGCTGGTGCTCTGGGAGATAACGATAAACCCAATCCCGACCAACAAGCCGCCGATGCTGGCGGTAAGCCGCGGCCCCATTTTGTCCTGCATTCTTCCGGCGAAGACCATGGCGACCGCAAATATTATACAACACACGGCATAGGGATCATTGGCCGAAGCCATATCCCAGGAGGCCCAGGCCGCGTCTTTGGCTTTGATCGAACCCTCGATGGCTGCCTTAAAAATCGACCAGGTGTACAAGATACCCAGGGCCAGGTTGATACCTAAACCTGCCATGGTCACGGACCAGCCTTTGTTCTTGATTCCGGATGACATCGTCTCTCTCCTCTTTTGAATTTGATGATTACGTTGCTTGACCGAAACTGGCCGATGACCCGCCAGTTCTTCCGGCGTCACGGGACCATGATGAATGGTGAAGCGAACAATTATACACATCGTTTGCGGATGTTACGGTAAGGAGGGGGGACCTGTCAATGGGGGATGGTCCGTATTTAGTGTGGGTGATGACCCTACTCAAGTTCGTGACAACCTGCTTCGTCATGATGGTTGGGTGGGTGAAGCCGTCCTGTATAGACTATAGTAACTTAATTTTATTCTATTTGTTGCGCCGCAGCAAGATCTGGCCGAAATCACCTCCGACAAGACCCGGCTAATAAAGCTCAAAAAGGTTGGCTTTCGTCAGCGTCTCGACCAGGTGCCGGTCAAAGTCTTGAATGAATCCCAACAGCTTGGCCTGTTGCTCCTTCGCCAAAAAGCATGAATGTCTTAAGTATCGGTCGGTTATATCGGTGAGTTTCCTGAATTCCGTTTCCAGATCATCCTTGCTCCGAACCGAGGGTTTCATATAATAGCATAATAATTTCTCCTGGATCCGCAGTATCTGGCCGCTCAAAGGCTGATCATATTCTCTCCGGGAGCCGGCAGCATAATCGCTTATATCTACAATGCCGTATTCATCTCTAATAATTGTAGATATCACACGTCGTTGACTGTCTCTATCGCCGGACGGGAGATAATCCCGCCTATGCGGCGGGCCGGCTTCGGTGATCATCGTCACGAATTCAACGTATTTATTCTTGGCGACTAGTCCCCGCGGATTCAACGAACGGACGGCAAATGCGAATGGGATGAGACTGAATACCATAAAGGTAACAAACAGAGACCCCGGCTTTAGCATGACACACCCCTGCAACAGGATAGTTGACGAAACCCATATCATGTTATCTTTGGGGCTGCAACAAGATATGTGCGTAATGCGGCGGAAATCATTCAGCACTAAGGAATAACACGGTTAAACCATTCGTTCGGCCTGACCGCCGGTACGTCGCCGCAATTCAGATGAATTAACCTTCGGCTTAACCATCTCCGGATGTGATTAAGATTCCTCACATTCGTTCGGAATGGCAAATTTACATCGTCTTTCCAACGGTCCACTTCCCTGTCATTTCGAGCGAAGCGAGAAATCTTCACGTCGCACCTTAATTCAACTGCATTGGGGCGTTGCCGGGAGGATAAACGACAAAATCATCTCAGCCTTCCTCAAAGCCGCCGACATCCCGGTGACCGGCCGTGGTCCCAGGCCAGTCTTGGTCATACATATTTTGCCAGGCCAAAAAAAACTTGTCTGGAACATGAGATGATGTTAGAGAAAGAGTAAAGGCTTAGGGTGTCGGGCCCAATCTGTTCAACCATGTTTGGACCACAGGCTGCGGCCGAGTTGCCTTCGAGACCAGGCGAGAGGATATAATGGATCGAATTAAGACGTATATCCGGTTATTCCGGTTCCACCAGTACGTCAAGAACGGATTTATCTGGTTGCCCCTTTTCTTTAGCCACCGGTTGTCTGAAGTATCTGTGCTGAAGCAGACTTTTTGGGCCTTTGCGGCTTTTTGCCTGGCCAGCAGTTGTGTCTATATCATTAATGATATAAAAGACATTGACGAAGACCGGCAGCATCCGGTGAAACGTTTTCGCCCTGTGGCCTCCGGGCTGGTCAAGCCGGCGGAAGCCCTGGTCTACATGAGCTTGCTTCTATTTTCGTCTCTGGCCGTCGGCCTTTTAGTCCACGACCGGGAATTCCTGATAATTATCGTTCTCTATTTGACGCTTAACGTGGCCTACTCTTTTTTTTTAAAGCATCTGGCCATTATCGACGTGGTCTGCATCGCCACGGGGTTCGCTTTGCGCGTTTTTGCCGGGGGCATGGCGGCCGACGTCCGAGTCAGCCACTGGATTATTGTCATGACCTTCTTGTTGGCCCTGTTTTTGGCCCTGGGAAAGCGGCGGGACGATCTGATGATTTCTTTGAACGGTCAGGGGATTCGGAAATCGCTGGATGGTTACACGCCCGAGTTCGTCAATCTCGGGATGGGGTCTCTGTTTGTTACCTTTATGGTATTCAGTCTCATCCCATTCGCATTTGCCGTCCGTTCGTTGAATCCGCGGGGACTAGTCGCCAAGAATAAATACGTTGAATTCGTGACGATGATCACCGAAGCCGGCCCGCCGCATAGGCGGGATTATCTCCCGTCCGGCGATAGAGACAGTCAACGACGTGTGATATCTACAATTATTAGAGATGAATACGGCATTGTAGATATAAGCGATTATGCTGCCGGCTCCTGGAGAGAATATGATCAGCCCTTGAGCGGCCAGGTGCTGCGGCTCCAGGAGAAATTATTATGCTATTATATGAAACCCTCGGTCCGGACCAAGGATGATCTGGAAACGGAATTCAGGAAACTCACCGACCTAACCGACCGAGACTTAAGATATTCCTGCTTTTTGGTGAAGGAGCAACAGGCCAAGATAATGGGATTCATTCAAGACTTTGACCGGCACCTGGTCGAGATGCTGACGAAAGCCAACCTTTTTGATCTTTATTAGCCGGGTCTTGTCGGCGGTGATCCCGGCCAGGTCTTGCTGCGGTGCAACAAATATAATAAAATTATGTTATTATAGATATAGGCAGGACGGTTTCGCCCGACCATCCATCCCTCCGAAGCAGGTTGTCGCGAACTTGAGTAGGGTTATCACCCACACTAAATACGGACCACCCCCCATTGACAGGTCCCCCCTCCTTACCCTAACATCCGCAAACGATGTGTATAATTGTTCGCTTCACCATTCACCATGGTCCCGTGACGCCGGAAAGACCTGGCGGGTCATCGGCCAGTTTCGGTCAAGCAACGTAATCATCAAATTCAAAAGAGGAGAGAGACGATGTCATCCGGAATCAAGAACAGAGGCTGGTCCGTGACCATGTCCGGGTTAGGTATCAACCTGGCCTTGGGTATTTTGTACACCTGGTCGATTTTTAAGGCGTCGATAATGGGTATGATCAAGTCCAAAGACGCGGCCTGGACCTCATGGACCATGGCTTCGGCCAATGATCCCTATGTCGTGTGCTGTCTGATATTCGCTGTGGCCATGATCATCGCCGGCAAGATGCAAGACAAATTGGGACCCCGGCTGACGGCCAGTATCGGCGGGTTGTTGGTCGGCATCGGGTTTGTCGTCATCTCCCAGAGCACCAGCTACGCCATCTGGGTGCTGGGTTTCGGCGTATTGGCCGGGACTGGCATAGGTTTCGGATATGCCTCGGCTACTCCGCCGGCCGTGAAGTGGTTCCCCAAAGCCAGAACCGGCTTGATTGCCGGTCTAGTGGTGGCCGGATTCGGGCTGGCCTCTGTGTACATCGCCCCACTATCTAATTACCTTGTGAAAACCTATGGATTGCAAACATCCATGCTCATCTTCGGCATCGCCTTCACCATCGTGGTCTGCGGCCTGGCCACATTCTTGGTCAATCCCCCCGCCGGGTACTCGCCTGAGCAAGTCAAACCGACGGCGGCCGGTCAAGCGGCCAAGCCCGTCGCAGCCGACGTAAATATGACCCCTTCGGAAATCATGAAGACCGGCACCTTCTATCGTCTGTGGATCACTTTCTTCATCAGCACCGGCACCGGGTTGGTTATTATTGGATCCATTGCCGGCATGGGCAAAGCCGTCTTGGGCGAATGGGCCTTCTTGGGCGTGGCCGTCTTGGCCATTGGAAACGCCGGGGGCCGGATTTTGGCCGGGTTCATCTCCGACAAGATCGGTCGGCAAAAGACATTGATTTTCATGTTGTTCATCCAGGCCACTCTGATGTTTCTGGCCATATCCATCCTGAAGGATAAGATCGGCGGGATTCCTATTTTCTTGATCCTGACCCTCTTTATCGGGGCCAACTATGGTTCCAACCTGTCCATCTTCCCCTCTGCAACTAAGGACCAATGGGGCCTGAAGAACTTTGGGGTCAACTATGGCGCCGTCTTCTCCGCCTGGGGTGTGGCCGGATTCGTTTATCCTCGTGTATCCCAGATGTTGGAAGCTGCAACCGGATCTTTTCGCGCTTCATTGATCATGTGCTCTATAAGCCTGCTCGTTATCGGCATGAATTGAACGGATATATTCTTGGCGACTAGTCCCCGCGGATTCAA
>JADFXY010000109.1:0-11219 GCA_015233355.1 Deltaproteobacteria bacterium
TGGTCGATGACAATCCCGACCGTGGCGCCTTCCGGTAATGAAATGTTCCCGGCGCCGGGCTGTCCGTCCACCACGGCGACAAAAGGCCATTCCGCCGGATTGAGAGTCTTGAGCTTGACCAGGCCGATCTTTAGCGACCTAACCATGGCCTTGTTCTCCGGCCGGGCGATAATCCCGCTATAGGCAATAACTACTTTCCGGCGCCATTTAGTCATGAAGAGCGTTTTAAGCCCCTGGGCGCTGGCAATGGTGTCGGGATCAGGATTATTATGCATGACTATCAGAATCTTCGGCTGTCCGGCAATGGCTTGTTCCAGTTTTGCCAATATGTTATCCATGTTTTCAATCTATCCCCGTGATGATCTGATATTCAACGTCCCTTTTTTTTCTCTTCCAGAGAAATAACCACAGTCACCAGACCCGGCTTGGGCAAGTCGTGGTATGTATCTTGTTTGACCACTGCGGCCGCTCCCTGCTTCAGGCCCAATTCCACCCGGATCCCGCCCTGATCAGGCTGCGGTTCCGTCCGAAAAGTAGAGACCACATGGGATTGGGGATATTGCTGGGGCTTTGGCGGAGTAGCTTTAATCTGAATGGGTAATTCGATAATTATCCGCGTCGGATTTTGGAGTGGCGACACTTTCGGCGCATAATTGCTGCTAAAAATCATTCGCAATTCGAACACGTTTTTCTGACTCCAGGGGATGATCTCCTGGAGCACCGGCTTACCGGCCGGGTCTGGTTCCGTTTTGACCTCTGTCGCGGCTCCGGTCAAGGCGGAGCTGAGCCAGATACCGGGCCCCACAATAAGGATGATCAGCCAAATGATACGTCGTTGAAACATGCTTTCTCCCAAATGCTGTTTCGCTGTTTGTTCGATGATAGAGTCGGGACTGACCACGTCAGATCGCCGGGATGCCTCTGGTCAGAGATAATACATTAATTAAATTATTGTTATTTAATATTGTGGCCCAACCTCCCGGGCCAAACCAGGGTGGATTCCCAGCCCGGTTAAAATAAGCATATTTAACTAAGAAAATCAATAAGAAAAAAATTAACCCAGAGCCTTTTCTGCGGACCTGGGCGCAGGCCTGCGGCCATATTTATCCGGTCAATCCTTTTTTTGGACTTAAGCCACGATTTTTGTGGTCTTGTGTTAGCTTTTTTTTGACAATCGTGTCATAATAATTTAATCTTAAGTTGGAATGTTCCGGAGAAATAGATTCTTCCGGTCCGGCAGATTACCTATCGGTACCTCGCCAACGGTGCCGGTCTTCACTAATAAAATTTTTTAATGGATCTATGGCTTCGTCATTATGGCAGAAATTCAAACGTACGGGGAATATTACCTGACCAAAAAAATTGCCACCGGTGGCATGGCCGAACTCTACCGCGCCCGCAAAATCAGCCTGGAAGGGTTCGAGAAGATCCTGGCCGTAAAACGAATCTTGCCCCAATTCTGCCAGGACCAGGAATTCATCACCATGTTCATCGACGAGGCCAAACTGGCCGCTCAGCTCAACCACCAAAATATTGTGCAGATTTATGACATGGGCAAGGTGGCTGGGACCTATTTCATTGCCATGGAGTTTATCCTTGGACATGACCTTTGGAGCATTGCCAAAACCGGCATCCAAAACAAAACAAATCTGGGCAAGTCCAATATTTTGTTCATCATAAGCCAGGTCTGCCGCGCCCTGCAATATGCCCATTTTAAGAAAGACCGCCAGAACAAACCTTTAAACATCGTCCACCGGGATATCAGCCCTCAAAACGTTTTAATATCCAACGAAGGAGATGTCAAGCTGGTAGACTTCGGCATCGCCAAAGCGGCCTCAAGAAGCAATCAAACTCAGGCGGGGCTGATTAAAGGAAAGCTGGCCTATATGTCCCCGGAGCAGGCCCTGGGCAAACCGTTGGATCATCGGTCAGACATTTTCTCTTTGGGGACCGTGATGTATGAACTCTTGACCCAAAGGCGCTTATTCTATGGCGGCTCAGAGGTCGAAGTTCTAGAAAAAGTTCGTAAATGTGCCGTCTACCCGCCCTCGAGATTGAACCGCAAAATAGACCAGCCGTTGGAAGCCATCATTTTTAAAGCCCTGGCCAGAGATCGAGAAGAACGTTTTCAAAACGCAGAGGCCATGCAAAAAGCGATTGAAGCTTATCTTTTTTCCGCCCAGCAGGCCACCTCACCTTCCACTTTGACCCTGCGGGAATATATTCACGGGATGTACGGCGCGGAGATCGAGCAGGAAGAAAACGCTATTCGGGCGGAGCTGGAAACGGTTTCAAAATACGAAAAGTTTGTTGTTCCACAAATTACCAAAACGATGGCCCACCAGGCTCATCCGACTGAGGCGGTCAACCCGGACATGGCCACCACTCGAGTGGTTATTGTAACAGAGCAAAATAGTGTGGATAAGCTACCGGTCAGCCGACGGGTCCTGGTGTTGATGGGGGTCCTGGCTATCCTGGCCGTCGCCTACCTGTTCGGCCCTATTAGCAAAGGACCAGTACCGACCGGAGGGCAGAAGGCCGTGCCCCGGACTTCCACCTCCACTGCTAAGCCGGGAACCCGGAAACCGACGGCACTCACAGCCAAAATAGACACAGTTAGGCCCGATTCGGCCTTAGCCGCTCTAAAAGCAGAAGATTTTACCGGGGCCCAAAAAAAATTCCAACAGTGGTTCTCCGGCCATCCCCAAGACAAAGATAAGTACGCATTGGATCAAGCCAAAGCGGCAATTGGGGCCATCAATAATCAAGCCCTGACCCTGGACGCGGCGCAACGAACCAACCGCTTTCAAGAGGTCGTTAATTCCCTGGAGTCCATGTTGCAGAAGGACCCCAACGACCCAAACCTTTATTATGAATTAGGCCGGGCGGCAACTGGGGCAAATAATTTTCCTAAGGCCATAGCCGCGTTGCAAAAGTCCATCTCTTTTCGGCGTGACTTTTTTGAAGCCCACATGCAATTGGCCGAGGTTTACTTTTTGATGAATAACTACAAGCAATCAAACACAGAATTGCTGCAATTGAAACCCAAAGACTCAGCTCAGGCGGCGTGGTTGGAGACAAATCTGGGAATCAATTACTACCTCCTCCGCGATCATCAGAGGGCAGTGGAATATTTACGAAGGGCCATGGAAAACGATCCTGGAAATAACAAATTGAAAGTCCTCTTGACAGAACTGGAAAGCCGGCAAAAATGAGCTCTCTCCGAATAACCACAAAACATCACATCATGTTGATCTGTTGGGCAGCTCTTTTGGCCGGTTTAACGGTTCCCGCCGCCGCTGCCGACGATTCCCCGGCCCGCCGTCATCTGATTATGGGACTAATCTATGGTGTTAAGGGAATCCCGGATCGAGAGGAAGCCGCATATAAAAAGGCCATCTCTATAAAACCGGACCTGGCTGAGGCCCACTTCGCTTTGGGTTGTCTCTATGCGCAAAATAATTTGGGTAAACCGGCCAAAGAGCAGTTCGAGGCCGCCATCAAATATAAACCCAATTTCTCCCTGGCCTACTATAATCTATCTATTATCTGCTTTTCCGAAAAGGATTCCTTTGACAAGGGCGTCGAATACATGCAGCGGGTCTTCAAATTCAAACCGGATTATCCCGAAGCTCACTTTGAGTTAGGCGTGGCCTTCGGAGGCCGTGGGGAACTTCAAAAAGCCATTGAGGAGTATGAAGAAGCAGTCAAGTACAAACCGAGTTTTTGGCGGGCTTATCAGAACATGGGTACCACTTATTTGCTGATGCAGCAGTATCAGAAAGCGGCCTCATCTTTTAGGAAGGTTTTAGAAATTAAACGAGATGCACCGGCCGCCTTGATCAACTTGGGCAACATTTACATGCAAACCGGAGTCATAGACCAGGCCATAGAATCATACAAGGCAGCCATTGCGGCCCATCCGGAACTCCTCAAAGCGCACTTTAACCTGGGTATGTGCTACCGCAAGAGCGGTGACTCCTTCGCAGCCGTAGAGCACTTTTTTATGGCCGGTAAAATCAGCCTGAAAAATGGCGATAAGGAAGGAGCTCAAAAATGCCTGGAAGTTATCAAGGAGACCGATCCCAATTCCCGACATTACACCGAACTCCAGGACATGATTAATTCCGGAGTCTGATACCCCGTAAAGAAAAACGAAATCAGATGTAAACCTTTACCGGGTACCTTCTAAGTTTTTCTTTTACAGCGTCCAGATAAACCGGACTCATGGCCAGGGCAAGATGCCGGATATGTAACTGGTCAATCAGGTCGAGTCCACCCACGGGCCGACCGTGGATCCGGGTGCCCCATACGGCCTGGTTCTCGTCGAGATAGGCGGTGATTTCTTTGGGATCAAATCCACAGAGCCAGGGGGCAAACAAGCCGGTCGAAGATAGACCGAAAATGGCAAAATTTTCATCCCGATCCCGGGCAGCCTCCCGAGCCTGAGCAATGAGTTCTATCCCGTGCCGGGCCAAGGCTTCGTTCCGTCCGGCCACGGTCAAGTTTTCGTCAAAGCAGTTTTCCAACCGGTCAAATGGGCCGTCCACCTTGGCCAAAGCCAGAAACATTGGCACACCCACCTCTCGGACACCCGTCACCCGAAATCCCGCGGCCCCGGCCAGGCTCTTCAAGGTCTTTTCAGTAAGCTTAGAAAGATGATCTATGCAAAACATATCTCCAGGATTATAGGCAAAATTCGGCACCCGGAGAAACAAATGCCCACCCGGCTTGAGTGATCGCCAGGCCCAACGCAACAGGTCCAGGGGATTGGGCACGTGTTCTAATACACCCAAGCCCACGGCCAGATCGTAGGCTTCCTCGGCCGCCTCAAAATCATGATAACCCGTGGGGATGACTTGAGCCTGGGGCAAATTGCGCCGTAATGACTCCAAAGCGGCGCCGGGCTCCAGCGCGGTGATGCTCCACCAGGGGAGTCCGGCGGCCAGGTGAGTCAGGAAATGCCCTTTGCCTGCGCCCACCTCAATCAAGGCTCCTTTCTCGGCCAGGCCGATCATCTCCCGTAACAATACATAGGACCGCCGGGCCTGAGACATATCGGCCAGTGGAGTAAAACTCTTCACCTCGGCCTCTTCCCGGTGCATCATCAACCGGTAAGTATGACGGTAGAATTCGTCCGTGTCGCCGCGGGTCCCGGCCGCATTATAAATGAGTCCGCATCCTCGGCAGCAACGGTTATCGATGACGGCAGAGGTGACGGCCATAAAATCGGAGGTGACCGCCGGCCCCGCATATATAGGATACAGCGGCTCATAACGGCCCTTAGCCGGGCCGGCTTATGGCGGCGGTAAGTGGAGTTAAGATGAATGAAGATTGTGCTGTTTGTCCCCTTTGTGGGCATGGGGCGTTCAGAGAATTATTAAAAAAGTCAGGAAGGCAACTGGTTCATTGCCGGTCCTGCGGGCTGGTCCGGCAGTTTCCCATGTTTCCCGAAGCGGTCAGGCTGGCTTGCTGGCAAGGGGAAACGCGTCTGCCGTCCGGGCGGACTTTTGTTGAGCATTACCAGCAAGGGGAGGTCTGGAGACGGGAGTTGGCCAACCTCCGTTTGGATCAACTGAGGGAGAGGCATTTTGACGGGGGCAAATTACTGGATGTGGGCTGTGCCACCGGGATATTTATCGATGAGGCCCGGAAGCGCGGGTTCCAGGTCCAAGGGATAGATATTTCCTCCACCCTGGCCGGATATGGACGGCATCATTACGGCCTGGACATTCGAGAGGAAGACGCCGCGGCCGCGTCTCTCGAAAAAGGTAGTTTTGATGTGGTGACTGTCTTCGACGTGTTCAGCACCATGAGATCACCCTTGGCCGCGCTGCAAAATATTCATAGCCTGCTCAAGCCTGGAGGACTGATCTGGCTGACGGCCTGTTACGCCAATCTTGGCTTATGGCTATTTAAGGAAGAACGGCCCTTTAACCTTTACCTCACGCCCCGGACGATGAATGCCTTTTTGACCCGGGCCGGGTTTAGCCGGGGGCTGGCCCGAGTGGTGGTCAAAAACGCCAACCTGCCTTCCCTTCCTGGGATCAGACGATTACTCTACCGGATTCCGGTGCTTAATTCCCTGGCCAGGAAAATGGTCGAAGCCCTGGCCTGGAAAGGTGAAGGAGATTAATCATGGTTGAGATTAACCCGACCTGCCCCGTCTGTGGATCAGACCGTCATGAGCCGCTGGGGTATGTAAAGACCATGTTTGGATTCGGAGCCGCCGGCCACACGACGCAACCAGCAAGATTTTATCTTGAAAATGATGTCATCCTGGCCCTGATGTGCGCCATCGTCGGCTCCATGCCGTGGGCGCCGGTCCTGAATAGATGGTTTAACGCCATAGCAAGGGATACCAGGTGGGAAAAACTACTGGCTGAACCAGTTAGCCTTGTTTGCTTGACCTTGGTTATGGCCTTGACCGCCGCGAGCCTGGCGTCAGGTACGAGCAATCCCTTTATTTACTTTCGATTCTAAGTTCGTCAGGTTTGGATTCGAAGGATTATTGTGACATGTTCCGGGGCGTAAACTGAATGCGAAAACGAATAGTTCAAATTAGCTATATGATCGTATTTTGTCTGTGTATTTTTGCGCCGATCGTGGCTCATCTGGTTTTGGATTCGGAAGGTTATATTCTAAAATTTGAAAATCGAACCCCTGAGCCTTGGCCGAAGCGGCCCTCTAAAATTCGAGATTTTGGACGATATATAAAGGAATTAGACTCTTATTTGAATGACCACTTCGGTTTTCGTTCCCATCTGATGAAACTATTCAACGAAGTACGACTGTGGCTTGGTGTTTCCAAGATGGACGATGTTATAGCCGGTAAAAATAAGTGGATGTATTACAATACTAATGGATCTCCAACCGAGCAATATCGCGGCCTTCGCCCCTTCACCGAACCTGAATTGGACGACTGGATTTCGGAAATGAAGGCTAGATGTAATTGGTTGTCCGAGATGAACATTCCTTTTCTTATCGCCATTGTCCCGGATAAACAGTCAGTTTATCCTGAAAATCTACCAGGTTGGGCGAACAAGAAGATTGGGCCGAGTCGACTGGATCAGTTATTGGACGCATTAGAAGAACACCCGGAGTTAGACGTGGTTGATTTGAGGCCGGCGGTAATGGCCGCGAAAAATTATGCAGAAGTTTATTATAGAACCGACTCGCATTGGAACGCCCATGGCGCTTTTGCCGGATATGCCGCCATGATGGAAAGGATAAAGAGGTATTTCCCGGACGTTAAAGTGCTTAAGAAGGACGATTTTGAATTCGTGATTAAACCCAGCCAAGGTCTGGATCTGGCCAAGATGCTCAATTTAACCTCTTTACTGAAGGAAAATGATGTCATCGTAACACCACGCTTCCCCCATGTGAACGTGCCTGAGGAATTTCCCATTAATGAGGTCCAGTTGTTCCGTTCGACTCCATTAAATCCTCAAAAAATATTGTTTTTTCGCGACTCGTATCTCATCGGTATGCTCCCCTTTTTCAAACGCACTTTTGAAGTCTGTTCCCTTTATAATTGGGGGAAATACGTCGGATTCACGTTTAAGCCAAGCCTGGTCCGGAGCTATGAACCGGACATGGTCATCTATGAGCTTGTAGAACGACGTCTGATCAGCCCCAACGCCCCGACCGACTGGGATGGAGATAACTTTCTCCCTTGCCTGACAAAGAATGACCTGGTTGCCTCATATAGTCCGCAAATTTTTGCCGAAGGACTGGGAGCGATTGAAGGTAATGACCGGAATAAATTCCGCTGGGCTTTTGGACCCGAGACCAAGATTATATTTAATTTACCTTCCGAGCAACGAGTGTTGGTTTCTCTTCGATTGGGCAATTCCATCCCGGATCAAAAACTTGTCATATCCGTCGCCGATCGGCACATAGAGATGCCGTTACCGACAAAAGACGATGTAGAGTTCTCCTTCGTCTTTATGGGTAAACCTGGGAGCAATCAGTTGCGCATGAGTTATGCGGACTGGAATCATCATAAGACTGTTCTCGCTCCAGATGATGACAGATTCCTGAGTGTCGCGTTTAAGAAAATTGAAATTGGCCCGGAATAGACCAGGCGGTTTTGGTTAGGCGTAAGATCACGGTGAGGCCGTCCATCTTCCGGGTTGTCTCAATCCAAGTTTAAATACCAGTTCTGAGTCTGTATTTTGGTATTCAGCGGAGAGATCCTCATGGGCAAAATAAAAACCAATAACGCCATGGGGATAACGTCGGCATCAAGAAAAACATTAGGATCCGTGCTCCATTGGAGATCGTAGACCGCCCCATAGGGAACATTGGTAGGATAAACAGACCAGGCAAAGCCCAAGATGCCATTCGGCAAGAGGTCCACCTGGTCTTGGCCATTCCGGGGATAATAGGGACTGACAGTGAAATCATTCAGGGAATTATCATCACCGCCACAAGATATATTGAGCAGCGGCAAAGACAACAATAAGATTAATCCGAACACGATCGGGATCAAACCGTGACGGCGCATAAGATCCTCCTGGTTACTTAATAAAGTGAGCGATTAACTTTCAGCGGTCATCGTTTGTTTTGCTGAGTATTGATCGCTGATCGGCTACCATCGCCAACCCCTCACTGAACTGGATCCGGTTCCGGTTCCACCAGGCATCATTCCGGCATCAGGGGCCAAAGCAGTCGCGGGTGAATCTGCAACCGGGACCATCACCGTGGCAAATCGGCCCGACGTCCAGTTGCTGACGGCTCTGGTGTTCAGATCGGTTCTGGTGGCTGAGCCTGACTGGGCTGACGGAAAGTTGAAGGTTAATGTCGCCACGTGGGGCTGGTACACATCCAACCCGTTAAAAAGGGTTTGAGTGGGCGCGGCGTCGTAGAAGGCTTCACAGGTGGATCCAGTGGTGCTCGACAGAATCATCATCCCGCCGCTGGAGTAACTCTGGACGTAGAACCTCCCGGTGCTCCCGGGCACAGCCCATATGCCGTCAGTCTTAGCCGCCGGCGAAGCGGTGTCGGCAGTGGCCTTGGTTAAGCTCATGCTTCTTGATGTCCCGGCTTTTAGGTCGGTATAAGTCAGGTTGGCCGCAGCAGGTGAAGAGAAGTTGATGACAAAACGAGCGATGGCGCCCGAGATGAGATCCGTCCCGTCAAAAGTGCTTGATGCGAACGTGCCGTCGTAACAAGGGGTGATGGCTTTTCCGTCGGCGCTGAGGATGGCGATGGCCGACCCGGTATTATATGTTTGAAAATATAGTTTTGACCCCTCCGATGTTTGCCAGACTCCGTCAGAGCCCGGAAACCCTCCGGAATAATCCGGCGCGATACCGATAACGATTTGCTGGCTGTTGACTTGCCAATTGTACCCACCTGCTTGAAATGGGCTGTTGATATTGTAATACCCGTTGTAACTACCAGACCAACCGTAGTTAATATGGACCATGTCCAGACTGCCGGTCTGGTAGCCGTCGATCACCGTTTCGTGCCCGTCCGTTGAAGTGAAAATAGAAAAGACTACGGGCCGGCCGGCGTCGATTTCATTCTCTATGTAAGTGAGCCAGGTCTGATAGGTGACATCTTGCCGGTCGATAAGCTGCATGGAGTTCTTATAACGAAAATATTTACCTAAGACCTCATTGGCGTATAGCTCACTGCCCGTACTGGACGTATCATAGTCAGATTCACTGGCGACGCCCATATCAGAGACAAGACGGGCTACCGCGTCGATCTGGTCCGGAGTACTCCCCGAGTTAAGGCTGGTCGGCATTCTTTCCCAGTAATAGGGGTGGCTAAAATTCGCCGAATAAGTTTTCCCCTCCGGCGTGGTGTATCTATGGCTACCGGTCCCCATGGACGGCCAGTTCCAGAAGCGCAAAACCTGGCTCCAGGCCAAGGCGACACACCCGGCCCAGGTGCTTTGGCCGTTGATCAAGGGGCAGTAATTATTATAGGGGCTGCCCTGATCCCAGGTGGTGGTGAGTAGAGGTCCCTTGGTCACAGATCTGGCCGTGCCGAGCGAGACGTCGGCCGCCGTCCCGGAGGTGGTTAACTGTTGCCAGGCCTGGCTTATGACCGGATTAACGGCAGCGGCGGAAGCGGAGCGGTTTCCCACAGCCTGCCGGCCAAGTTGGCGGTATATCGCGTCCAGCTCGGATAGGATCCACCCGGCCGGGCCGCGATCACCCACCGGAAACTTGCTGGTGGTAGAATACAGGATAACCGGGCTTAATTGATCATCTATGGGAACCAAAACGTGCCCTTGAGGGCTTAGCTCGAAATTGAAAGCCACCGGTCGCCCGGCATAGTAGACTTGCTGTCCGGCGGCCACCGCGGGTACCTCGGATATTCCGATGGCTGAAGTTCGAGCAGCCTTAAGTTTGGCCCAATTCATGGCGACCTGTCCGGCTTGCTCCAGGGAGACCGGGGCGGCATACCCTTCATTATGACTGATTAAAACAATGGCGAGAAAAGATAGAACTAAGACAAACGATCTAATAATCGATGGCTTCCTGTCCATATAACCTCCTTTTTGCCTCTCTCATTACCCCCAAGCTAGGTCGAAGGGGTGTAGGCCACAGTCCGCCCCGCAAAGTCTGAGCGACCCAGGCCAGTTGTTCAGGCGTGTCCACTCCCAGCGAGTGGAATTCAGTTTCGACAGCCTTGATCCGAAAACCATTCTCCAATACCCGAAGCTGCTCCAATTTTTCTGCCGCCTCCAGCTTTCCTTCCGGCAATTGGGCAAATGTGGTCAAAAAATGCCGCCGAAATGCGTAAATACCCAGATGTTTATAGTATATCTTCGGGATATCGTTACTTCGGAAAAATGGTATCCTGGAACGGGAGAAATAAATGGCCGAACCATCCTCCCCTAAAACGGCTTTCACGTTGTTGGGATTATCAATCTCCCGGTCGTCGGTTATGCCGTGGACCAGGGTGGCCATGGGTAAGCTGTCATCTAAAAATAAAGGGCTGACAACCTGCTCGATGCACTTTGGGTCGAACAACGGCTGATCGGCTTGAATATTGATCACAATATCCATCTGGCGAAGATTCATACCGGCCACTGCCTCGGCCACCCGATCCGTACCGGACCGATGACCCTTCGCCGTCATCACCACCCGACCATTTGCCCGAATCACGGCCTCGGCAATTCTTTCGTCATCCGTGGCCACCAGCACGGCATCCAGGATGGGTGAAGACGCCGCTCGTTCATACACATGGACAACCAT
>JADFXY010000109.1:11250-11782 GCA_015233355.1 Deltaproteobacteria bacterium
AAATATAGACAGCAGCCATAATCGCGCCATTAAACCAGACTGCTAAACATAGTAACCAACAGACTTCTTACCTTCCTCTATGGAATAATCAAAACGAGTTACCTTGATGCTGCCGCTTGCAATTTTTTTTATGGGGTTATCCGGCATTCTGTTTATTATGTAAATAGCGAAAGATTGTAACAGGATGATAGATAAAAATTTATTCTTCAACAAACACCTTCAACCTTTCGTATTCTTGAAAAGTTCCTTTCAAGGAATCTGAGTGGCTTTGGTATCTTCCGTCCGAGAGGAGACTATAGCGAGAAATAAATCGCTGCATATTAGTTACTTCCACGCAACCACGTTCTCCATTTGGAGAGTCGGCTTTGGCCCAACCCTCAACTACTTGCTTTTCAACTGTTCCTGTTTCTTGTATGCTCCTGAAAAAGAGCGGATACATGTCACAAGCTGTATTCAACATAAATTGCTTGGAACTGGGACAATAGGTCGGCAGATCCACTGGATGGATATTCCATATTCCCTCTGGGTCAAA
>JADFXY010000010.1:0-26393 GCA_015233355.1 Deltaproteobacteria bacterium
ACACATGATTGGCCGCGAATTGGGAAGACTCGAACAAACACCGTCTTTGAAGTACAGAGCTGCAGCGTAGGGTCTGTTGTGACCCCAGAAAAACTGTCCGATGAACATAAAACTTGAACATCGAGTATTCAATACCCAGAGGATTTCTTGAGTTCAGACGAAAAAACCGACAAACTGGATGCAATTTGTATGATGTTGATCGCCATTGGCGAGACCCTGAAGAAAATCGATAGAATTTCAGATGGGCAGCTTTTTTCAAAGTACCCTCAGATTGATTGGAAAGGGCTAAAAGGGATACGAGATATCATCAGTCATCAATATTTTGATCTCGATGCCACCGCAGTTTATGAGACGTGCAAAACAGACGTCCCGGCGGTAATGGAAGTCGTTTCTCAAATGATAAGGGAGATTGAGTAATGTCGACATAATCTTCTTTCTCGACTGCTCCATATTATATATTGGACCCAGATTACCGCCGGTTTCCGGTGGTGTGATACTGTCCAGATCGTGTGTTATTTCCGCAGGCCCACCCAGCCCCCGGAACATAGTGAAACATCCTGTCTGCCGAATGCCACAAGCGATGAATGATAACTTATAGGAAGCCCCGCCGAATCAAGTAGCTACCCATCAGAACTAAACATGAGGGTTGTTTTGGGTTAGCCCCCCATAAACTGGAGCTAATCCGTCGATTCATCATCGGCCTTCAACAGCTTTCTTAACGACAGATGTTCCCGGGCCAGAAAAAAAACGCCCAGGCTCGTCGCCACCAGCACCTGGACGGCGTGTGAGACCAGGGCCGCCGAAACAGCCGGTTCCTTGCTTATCCCAAAGAACATGAAGGTGTAGACAAAGGCCGCGTGGTACGTCCCAACAAACCCCGGCGCCGAGGGCAGCATAATCCCGAAGGTCAACGCCACCAAGACCAGCAATGAACCCGCCGCGGATAAGCTCACGCCAAACGCCAACCCAAAGAAATAGACACAAACCCCGTTAAGCAGCCACATTGCCAGAGAAGACAGCACGATCAAACTCAACTGCCAGGGCGACTTGACCAGGATGATGCCGTCGGTAAATCGGAGGATGATCCCCAGGCCGGCCTCCAACCAGGGCCCAGGCAAGAACCGGAACAACCAGCGCAGCCATTTCGTAGTCAAGGCCGCCCTGGTCTTAAGCAAAATAAGCACTACCGCAAAGGTCAGATACATGGCCAGGCTGAGCCATCCGGCCCACTCCAGCGCTGTCAGAAATGGACTGTGATCGCGGCCGGCCCGCACGGAATTGATGACCACGACCAGAAATACCAGCAGGGTCAGGCCGTCCAGCAGCCTCTCCACCACCACCGTGGCAAAAGCCGCGGGCTTGCTGATCCCTTCCAACCGGCCGATCTGATAGGCCCGAATAAACTCTCCCGCCCTGGCCGGGAGAACGAAATTAGCCATGAAACCGATGGACGTGGCCGACATCAAATTATAGAACCCTGTTTTTTTGATCGGCCGGAGCAAGAAAAACCATCGTCCGGCCCGGAGAACATAGACCGAATAAAGGGCCAGGGCGGCCGGCACCAGGGCCAAATAGTCGGCTGATTTCAAAGCAACAAAAAGCGCCCGGTAATCTACCTGACGAAAGGTCAGATAAAGAAACAAGGCGCTGATGGCCAGTCCAATCATAAGTTTAAGTTTCATGCGCTGAGAATGGTCCGGGCCTGGGTCACGTCCGCCTTGATCTGGGTGATTAGTTCATCCGGCGAGCTAAATTTCTTTTCGTCCCGCAGTCTGGCCAGGAATTCGACCGTTATTTCCTCGTCGTAAATATCTCGATTGAAATCCAAAAGATGGACCTCCAGAGTGAGGCTGTTGGCGCCGAAGGTGGGGTTATAGCCGATATTGGCTACGCCGTTGACCGGTTCATGCCCAACCTGGGCCCGGACGGCGTAAACTCCAGCCCGGGGAATCAACTTATCTTTCGGGTCGACGTTGGCCGTGGGAAAACCCAACTGGCGCCCTCCCCTGGCAAAACCATGCTCCACCCGGCCGCCGACCTGATAATGACGGCCCAGGTAAGCCGGGATATCCTCCACGTTGCCGTCTATAATTAGCTGCCGGACAGCGGTGCTCTTCACGGGAGCATCATTGACCAGCACAGGATCTAGGGCGTCAACCCCAAATCCCCATTGCCCGCCCAGCTCCTTGAGCAAAGCAGCGTTGCCTTGTCCCCAGCGGCCGAAATTATAATCGTAGCCAATGACCACATGCCTGACTCCGATCTTATCCACCAGGATGTCCTTAACAAAGTCTTCGGGTGACATCTTGGCCAGGGCCCGGTCAAAGGTCAGACAAAAAACCACTTGTATGCCCAGCGCCTGGATCAAGTCCATTTTTTGGCTGAATGGAGTGATTAGAGGAGGTGGATCGCCGTGCCCCAGGACACTGGCCGGGTGCGGTTCAAAGGTGATCAGTCCCGGTTGACCGGAGGTATCCCGGGCGAGCTGGATAACTCGTCCCATCAGGGCCTGGTGGCCCAGGTGGACCCCGTCAAAGTTACCGATGGTGGTGATGAGGTTGGGGTAAGGTGCGTTTAGTTCGTTGATATTGTAAATTATTACCATAAGATATAGACTCCGCAATTATTACTTGACAAATGAAAAAGAATATTATAAATACTGATCACGAAAAGATCAACAACAATCTTTTCCTTTGCCGAAGTGGCGGAAGTGGTAGACGCGCTAGGTTCAGGGTCTAGTGGGTGTATGCCTGTGCGAGTTCGAGTCTCGCCTTCGGCACCATTTAAAATCATTAAAATCAAATGGTTAGCTTAGATCGGGCTGACCCTTTTTGTTTTCCCGGATTGGTTACGTACCCATTACGTACCCGTTTGCAGGCTGAAAACTTATGTTATTAATTTTACTATATTTATTATTTAATAGTTATATTTTAAGCAAGTTAGATCACATAGTTGATACCCCCCGGCGGCTGGCCGCCCCGGACACCCCTTTTCCTTCCGCTTGATCATTCTTTTCACAAAAGAACAATTGAAACATAAGGAATCGTAGGGTATAATATTCCATCACAATGAAGCACATGGAATAATTAGTTTCCGCCGATACGTATCCCGCCCCACCCGAGATACCCCTTCCATACAGCCAGACACTATATGTAGTGACTTGCTTCGTTTAATCCACAATGCCTTGCGTAACAATCCAAAAAAGTGATTGACTACCCACTATATATAGTGGTATGCTTCCGCATATTCATCCATATGTTGTGGATTGGCAATCTAATTTTTTATTTTTCAACAAGTTACGTGGAGATACATCAAATGAAACAAAATTTAGTCCCAATCCCGAAACTGCCCGCCGATTTTTTTGTCAAACGGGCGACGCTACACCGCTGGCGGCACCTAAACAACTATCCGGAAATATTTATTAAATTTGAGGGGACGCTACTGATTGACATGGACCGGCTGGAGGCGCTGATGGAGGCGAAACGGCAGGGATGAGAACCTCTAAAACTGGAGGCCCCGGCCTGGGGGTGGCAGACCCAAGTCGGGGCGGAGAAAAGGAGGTACCAAAAGCATGGGGCTAATTTTATGGCGGCGACGTCTTCAGGACGACAGTGAGTCAAATTCGCAATGGTCCGAGTCCTGGCCCGACCCTTTTCCCGATAAGATTCTCTGAGCAGGATACAGAGATGGGAAATTTTGCCGTCTTTAGTTTTTGTGGAGACCTCGGTTATATACATGAGTGTATTATTATCAAATAATTTATTATTTATCAAGAGATACTTTTATAAATACATGAGTACAATTCGGTCGCCAAATGGCACTTTTCCTTGATATATTAGGACAGTAACAAAATGGCGTCTGGAACTTCCGTTCAAAATCGAGTAGGGGGGTGCCTCACGGCCCCCCCTCTTCTGTTTGGTGCGCCCGGTAGGGCTTAGTTCGTTTTGACAATTTTTCTTCTGTAAGTCTTAGCTCTAACTAACGGCCGGTTTCCAGAAAAGTCAATTCTATTCGTGTCGGATAGCACAAGCAATGAGTAGACGATTAACGCCGCTGTCCCATTCTTTCTTTGGCACAAAACTCTTCTGGGGTCAGGACACCGTCCCCGTTTGTGTCCATGCCCTTGAATATGGTTTCTGCATCTCCCCACCGATGGAACATTTTGAATTCATCGAGACTGAGCTTTCCGTTATGATTCGTATCTAAAGCATTAAATCGTTCCAGACACCCTGGTCGGGTGCCGGTCCCGTCTGGGGCGGCCTGCCCCTGTTCTTGCCTTTGCTCTGAAGTCGGGCTGCAGCCCAGTACACAGAAGACCACTAAGACAACCATAATGGCCACGAAATGTTTCATCGAGGCTACCCCCTCAACATTTGCCAATTTTATTCAGAGTATGATTGTGGATAATGCCTATTCATCCGATTCAAGTTCAACTCCAAGGCGTTCCCACTGGGCCGCCGCATCGGCTTGGGCCCGCTCGATCTCTTCATCGGTCCATGGGTCGATTACAAGCGAATCGGCCACCAGTTGCCAGAGGTATTTGACCTCATAACGGTGCTCCGGATAATCCTTGGGAATGCGCTTCATGAGCTGATCGTGACAATTGGAACATCCCACGACCAATACGTTGGCCCCGCTGTTTTTGATGGACTCATACTTGGCCCGACCGTGAAAGGATGATTCTTTGCTGTAAGGACCCGGCCACATCCCGCCTCCGGCTCCGCAACAATGGCCATTAGCCCGGTTCGGTTCCATCTCAACGTAGTTATCCACGCATTGTTGGACGATCCAGCGCGGTTCCTCATAAAATCCCTTGCCGAAATGGCGCTCCAGTTCCCGGCCGTGTTTACAGGAATCATGCCAGGTGAACAGCTTGCCGGCATTTACGCTCTTGTCCAATTTAATTCTGCCGGATTGGAGGAGCTCCACCAGGTATTCATATAGATAAATATAATCGACCTGGTTGGCTGGATCATCATGCACACATGTTTTCATTCCCACGCGACAACCATAGGAACCGCCACCACAGTCCGGCATGATCATTCGTTTGATGCGGTGCTTCTTTATAAAGTCAATTTTCCGCTGGGCAAATGCGCGGATATATTCGTAGTTACCTGTAAAAAGGCCCCAGTCGACGGCTTCCCAACTTTCCGACGGGATAGTCCAGTTTTCCCGAGCCGCGTAAAATATCTTCCACCACCATTTCATGTCGTTGTTATCGGCGAAGACTTCCTTGGAATTGGGGAAAAAGACGATATCTGCGTCGTCTTTGTCAATGGGGACGTAGAACCCAGGACATTCCTCATCGGCAAATTCTACGCCGAGATCGGACATGAGAAAAAAGTAGTCCTCTTGAGGTATGGCCATGTTGTTACCGGTGGTAAAGCTATATTCAGCGCCTTTGTGGAGGATGCCGGGTACTTCCTCTCGAGGCCGCAAATGCTTCATGTGCAGCATGATGTAGGGAATATCGAGGTCCATGGGGCAGGCGTGAGCGCAACGCCCGCATCCGGTGCAAACCCAGGGGAATTTAGACTGAACAACCTCGTCTACCAGGCCCAGGGACAACATACGCAGCACCTTGCGGATGTCCCACTCTTCCATTCCGGGCGTTCCTGTGACGGGGCAGCCATTGGTGCATGTCCCACAGGCCATACACTGACTCAGATTGAATTTGGCCAGATGCTCCCGGATTGGATCGGGCAACTGTTTCGGGACGATAGTGGCTTCCATAAGAAACTCCTTTATTTCCATTGAGGAATCGACTGGACTTAACCGACGTTAAGATGTGACCAGGGGCAGGTGAACGCTAAACGTTGTCCCTTGTCCTGGTTGGCTTGTCACACTAATCCTGCCGTGGTGAGACTCGACGATGCTTTTAACAATAGCGAGGCCCAGCCCCGTTCCTATAACATACTTGGTGCTTTCATCTTTGACCCGGTAGAACCGCTCGAATATGCGTTCCAGGTCCTCCTCCGGAATCCCGATGCCGGTATCCGCGACGCTGATGCACACACAATCGCCGGCCACGGTAACAGCCAGAATAATCGTGCCTCCTTCGGGAGTGTAATTGATGGCAT
The DNA here is from genome assembly GCA_015233355.1 of Deltaproteobacteria bacterium. Lineage (GTDB taxonomy): Bacteria > Desulfobacterota > JADFXK01 > JADFXK01 > JADFXK01 > JADFXK01. The sequence continues at coordinate 6,081 of JADFXY010000010.1, forward strand.
TGGAGATCAGGTTGCCAAAGACCTCCTCCATATTCTGCTGGTTGGCCAACAATGGAGGAACAGGCGGGACAGGCGGTTGTAGACTCAAGGCGATGTTCTTGGCCTGGGCTCTGGGCAGGTGAAAAGCCACCTGATCGTTGAGGAAGGCCACCAGATTGATTTGCCGGCGTTCCTGTGACAGAAGGCCGGATTCAATCTTGGCCAGGTCAAGCAGTTCGGTGGCCAGGCTGATCAGACCTTTTATTTTTTCCGTGGCTCTGTCCAGGAACTCATGTTGTTTATGGGTAAGTTCGCCGGCCAGCCCGTCCAAAACCACCTTGAGTTGCATCAGGACGGTATTCAATGGACTGCGGATCTCATGGGCCACCATGGACACGAAATCGGACTTGAGCTGGTCCATCTTTTTTAATGTAGTAATATCGTGTAACAAGGTGACAGCGCCCAGGTTTCGGCCAATTCTGTCTCTAAAAGGGACACACCGCGCAGTCAAGACAGTCGTGGCTCCCGAAGTCCCGTCGGCCGACTCACCAGCCGAGGATAGCTCCTCACACAATTCGACAAAGTCGTTTTCCTGCATAGATAGAGATTTATCGACCATTTGCTCGAGTTGATGGTTGTGTGTCAGCTCAGAGATCCGGCGACCGATGGCCTCGGTTCCCTGATAGCCGACCATTTTCAAAAAGGCAGGGTTGGCCAGGACAACGCTTTTCCGGTTGTCGGCAACCATCACTCCATCACTGAGATGATTAATGATAGCCCGCATGCGGGATTTTTCGTTGGCGACGTCTTTAAGCGCGCTCGTATAATCGATAGCCTTAGCCACCACCACGCGCAGTTGTTCCGGGGAAAAGGGCTTGGGAATAAAGTCAAAAGCGCCCTTTTTCATGGCTTCGATAGAGTGTTCCACCGTGGCATAACCGGAGATCACGATGATTGTGGTATCCGGATGAACGGCTTTGATATGCGTCAGTACATCAAAGCCCGATAGGGCAGGCATCATTAGATCCAGCAGGACGACATCAAAATGTTCGCGTTCTATCATTTCCAAAGAGATGGTCCCGCTTTCAGCCTCGGCCACTTCGAAACCTTCCTGGGTTAGGACCTTACGGCAGCCTTCGCGAATGCGTTTTTCATCATCGACCACCAGAATTCTCTGGGTTTGATATCCTTTAACTGCTATTTTTTCCATCATGTCAACTGGTTACTCCAATGTTCTCAAAAATGCCGCCGTTCTCAGTACCGGACAAAATCTTCAATAGTGATAAATGACATACTTGAAATTTTGTCCCATGCTAAGTCCACCGTCATATGAACCGGGCATCTTCTTCGTTCTGGTCAAGGGGCAGCTCTATGACAAATGTTGTGCCTTCAGGCCCTGTTTCCTTGACCCCAATGCCGCCCCCATTTTCTTTTATAATCCCGTATACCGTACTCAATCCCAGCCCCGTACCCTTGCCGAGCTCTTTTGTGGTGAAAAATGGATCAAAAATTCTGGAAATATCTTCCTTAGGAATTCCGCAACCAGTATCGGAAACCTCCAGGAAAGCAATGTCAGCCATTTCGTTTCGATAAGTGCGGAGGGTCAGGGTTCCGTGCATCTTCATGGCATCGACCGCGTTCATGACCAGATTTATAACCACCTGACAGAGCTGATTTCTATCCGCATGGATCAACATCATGTCCTGTGCAAATTCCTTGACTACTTTCACATTCATGAACAGCCTCTGATCTCGGATGAGAGTCAGGCTGTGTTCCACCAGATCATTGATGTGAAAGATTTCCTTAATCGGGCTTGTTTGTCGGCTGTAAGCCAGAAGGCCCTTAACAATATCTCGGCAGCGATTGGCGTCTTCGATCACACAGCTTAATTCTTGGCGTTGTGGGTCTTCCACTTCTAGTCGTTCCACCATCAAGTTGGCATAGAGCAAGATGCCGGTCAGCGGGTTGTTGATTTCGTGAGCCACGCCTGCAGCCAGTTGACCCAGTGAGGCCAGTTTTTCGGCGCTGGCGGTCCGCTTCAGGATATCTTCAAGTTTTTTTTCCGCAGCCAGTTTTTCCCGGAGATCATTGAAAATCCCCATGGTCGCCACTTCCCGATCACCCTCATAAATAATCGCGGCCGTCATTTCAACGGGAATCCGCTCTCCTTGAGCGCTGCAGATGTTTATCATAGTGCTCGGGAGCTTTCCTTGCCCACCAAGACCAGCCCGAGGATCCCTCAACTTCTTCATAATCGCACGGGCCTCTCCGGGTGGATAGAGCTGTTCCGTGGTGATGGCATTGACGGCTTCGTCATTGGGATAGCCGAAGAGCTCTCGGGCCGCTGGATTCATGACCAGTATCTTTCCCTGAATATTTGCGGCGATGATGCCGCTGGCCGAACTTTGAACGACTTTTTCCGTGAACTCTTTAATGTCACTTAATTCTTTTTCAAGAACCTTGATTCTGGTGACATCTCGCATGCTTTCGATAATGTATTCCACCTCGCCGGTATCGCCCAGGATTGGCGAAAAGACCCGATCCTCCCAACTCTCTTCGCCATTCACCGTCTGTACCTGCCTGAGGATGGAGTGTCCCCGCCTGGCGGACAGCACCATCGGAAGCGGACAGGCATCGGCGGGACAGCCATCCTCTGAATGGTAGAAAAAGTCGTGACATTTTTTGCCGACAACCTGTTCCAACTCGAGGTTATACTTGGCGATGAACATCCTATTCGCATCCAAGATCGTCTTGTCCGGATCCATGATGAGCGTGGGTAGGGATAGAGATTCAAAAACCTTGCTTCTCCAATACATCTGTTCGCGTTTTCTGGTTTTCATGGCACGGACGCACACAAGCCGAAGTTTAACAGTCAATCCTGCGGCTATGAGAGGAGGAAAAAAAGACCCCGGCTATGATCTTGGCCTGGACTGCCTCGACCGGAACGCGCCCCAACACCACTCAGGAAATCATACGATGATCCCTCAGTGGCTGGGGCTGGAGTAATAATAGGCGGCTCCGCCGTTAACGTTTCATGTTATCTTGCACGATCTGCATGAGCTTATCCAGATCAACGGGTTTGGGGATGTAGTCATCTGCCGGAGTCGTCTTGCCATCCATATGAGTATAACTGGTGCTGGCCACGTGGTCGGCTACTCCGGTGAGCAAGATGATGGTGATGTCCTTGTACTTAGGATCCGATTTGATTTCCTTACACAACTCGAATCCGTCCTTGCGCGGCATCATCACGTCTAAGATCATCAAATCGGGTTTCTCTATTTTGATCTTTTCCCATCCCTCGACTCCGTCGTAAGCCTTAGCTGTCCTATAATTAAGGCTTTCCAGCTTTAAAGAAACCGCATCCACCATGTCGGCGTCGTCATCCACCAATAAAACTAGTTTCTTGTCACTCATGAATTTGTCTCCTTCGTCGTCATCTATGTTCAAGTCACGCTTATGATTTAAGCTAAAGTTACTTCAGAAGTTAGATCCGCGGCCTCGGAAAAAGGCCGGCCTGCTCAACGATCTCAGGAACTTTTTGTTCCCACTCGATGGCCATGATGTGAAAACCACGCACGCCCTTAACCCCTTTCAATCTTTCGATGGTCTCCAGGCAGATCTTGATTCCTTCATCAGCCTGCTTTTCCTTAGGCACACCGGACATCCGCTTAACCAGCTCATCAGGAACATCCATTCCCGGTACTTTATTTTTCATGTACTTAGCCATGCCCGCGGTCTTCATCGGAGTAATACCGGCCAGGATGACCACCTTTTCATCCAGACCCCGCGCCCGAACCCCTTCCATCCACTTTTCGAATTTCTCCACATTATAGATGCACTGGGTCTGAATAAAATCGACACCGGCCTTAACCTTTTTGGCCAGCCGGGCAACGCGTAGTTCAAAGGGATCAGCGAATGGATTGGCCGCCGCGCCGATGAACATCTTGGGGGGATCTTCGATATCGGCGCCACCCTGAAACTTCCCTTCATCGCGCATATTCTTGACCATCTGGACGAATTGAATGGAATCCAGGTCATAGACGCCGTCCGCCATGGGATGGTCACCAAAGTAGGGATGGTCGCCGGACAGGCACAGCATGGTGTTGATGCCGTGGGAATAGGCGCCGAGAATGTCGCTTTGCATGGCCAGCCGGTTACGATCCCGCGTGACCATCTGGAGAATGGGATCGATGCCCATTTGCTTGATATGGATACAGGCCGCCAGGCTGGACATCCGGACCATGGCCGTCTGATTGTCGGTGACGTTGACCGCGTCGACATGGTTCCTGAGCATTTCCGCCTTTTGTCGCACCTTTTCCGAAGCTGTGCCGCGCGGCGGCCCACATTCAGAGGTGACCGCCAGATGACCCGCCGCCAAAATTTTTTCCAGTGCGCTTTCCGTTTTCATCATGCCAAATCCTCTCTTATGATCTTCCGGGGACCGCTTCCCCGGCTGGTCCGCCAATCCTTTGAGGGTATGTTTTCCTCATATCGATGTTCCATGCCCAAAGCCTTTAATCGATCCCAGATAAGCTGCCAGGCGCAGTCAACGTCCCGGCTGATTTCACACTTACCATTGGTGGAGCCGCCGCATGGGCCGTTAAGCAGACGCTTGGAGCAACGGGCAATGGGGCAAACGCCTCCGGTTATACCCAGCAGACAATCTCCGCAACCCTGGCAGCGTTCCGCCCAGACTCCCTGACGTTCAGAGGCGCCCATGAACTTGGTGTTGACCGCGGGGTAAACCGGTTTTTCCTTAAAGCGCCGGGCGACTTCTTGAACGCCGCAACCGCAGGCCATGGAGAGGACCGCGTCGGCTTGACCAATGCGCCCAACCAGTTCCTCTATGTATTCAGGATCGCATTGCCGTTCCAAGGTGATTTCAATGACATCGATGAATTTGCCTTCCTTCATAAACGCCATCCGCAGAGCGGAGGCCAGGAGTCCCACCTCCTTCCGCCCTCCCGCTGCACAAACCGTGACGCATTCGTTACAGCCGACGAGCAGAATGCGACTATGAGGCTTGACACATTCAATGAGTTCATCCATGGGTTTTTGTTCAGCAGTGATCATTGTCGTTCACTCTCCTTAAATAGCTATCAGTCAGGCTGCGGACTCTTGCCGGGCGTTGTCCAGGGCGGCTCTGATCGGGGTGGGTCCCAGTTTTCGGATCTTCTCCGTCATTTCGCCGGCGGTCAGGACGAAACGCTCTCCCATCCCGGCCGACATCAAGACTATTTCCAACCGTTCCCCACCAATGCCAATTTTATCAAGCAGCTTCTTCAGGTAAGTCACCCGCAGCCCCGCCTTTACGTTGCCGTTCTTAAAGTGGCAGTCCCCCTCCAAACATCCTGCGACATACACCCCGTCAGCCCCCTTTTCGAAGGCTTTCATTATGTATAGGGCATCGACTTTGCCGGAACAGGGCACCCGCACGATCTTGACGTTAGGAGGATATTCGAGCCGCTTGCTGCCGGCCATGTCCGCGGCCGTATAGGCGCAATAATGGCAACAGAAAGCCACAATTACAGGTTCAAAAAATTCCATTACGATATCCTTTCCAAAAGTCCATCCAGCCTGGCCACCACCTGATCATCCTCGAATTGCATGAGTTGAATGGCTTTGGCCGGACATTCCGCCGCACACACTCCGCAGCCATGACATTTGGCCGGGTCGATCTCCGAATAACCATCCGCATTGATAAACGGAACGTCGAACGGACAGGCGCGGACACAAATTAGACAGGCGGCGCATTTCTTTCCATCCACCCGGGCCACACCGGCGCCGAGATTTATGATGTCTTTAGCCAAAAGTGTCTGGGCGCGGCCGGCCGCAGCTTGGGCCTGGGCGATGCTTTCACGGATGGCCTTGGGCGAGTGCGCCGTTCCTGCAACGAAAAATCCAGGGACGGGTAGATCCACCGGTCTGAGTTTGACGTGCTCTTCCAGAAAGAACCCGTCGGAAGTCCGCGGTAGGCGAAAAATCATGGCCAGGTCTTCGGTAGCTTCGTCGTCGGCCACAATACCGGTGCTCAAGCACAGACTGTCGGTCGGAACCGTCAGTTTCCTCTGCAAAATGGGATCGGTGAAGGTCACGGTCAACTGAGCCCCGTCGGCCTGGACCACAGGCTTGTTCTCGAGATCATAGTGAGCGAAAATGGCGCCCTGTTCTCGGGCCTTTCGGTAATAATCTTCATGGAATCCGTAAGTCCGCATATCCCGGTACAACACAAAGACGCGCGCAGCGGGATTCAGGCTTTGGATGCGCAGAGCATTCTTTATTGCGGCCTGGCAACATAGGCGTGAACAGTTGGGGTTTCCAGGGATGCGCGACCCGACGCACTGGATCATGACCACATTGTTCCACTTGGCCACCCGTTCCGGATGATCTTCGATAAAGGCATCCAGATCAAGTTGCGTCCTGACCGAAGGATGCTGCCCTAACAAGTACTCTTTGGGCCGGTTCGGTAGTCCTCCGGTGGCCAGGATGGTCACTCCATGTTTGATTTGCCGGTAGAACATTTGGGGGCCGACTTGAAGTCCGGTCTGGAACATCCCCGGCATGCCGGAATGATCCACCACTACGGCATTAGTTAGAACCTGGATGAGTTTGTGCTGCTGCGTCCTGGCAATAAGTCCGCTCATGTAGGACTGCACATCCTCGCCTTCAATCGTTTTGCGAATATTGCGGGCTACCCCTCCCAATTTACCGGAGCGCTCCGCCAGATAAACTTTGAAACCCTGATCGGCCAGGCTCACTGCGGCGTTCATTCCGGCCACACCTCCACCGACGACCAAAACATCTTTATTCATCGGCAGGATGTGATCGGTAAGCGGGTGGGACCGGGCCACGCCGGCCACTGCCATGCGGATCAATTCCCGAGTCTTGGCGGCGGCTGCACCGGGATTGTTTCGGTGGACCCAGGTGCCTTGATCTCTTATGTTAGCTATTTCAAGTAGATATTTATTCAGCCCGGCTTTGCGCAAAGTATCTTGAAACAAGGTTTCATGGGTCCGGGGAGAACACCCTCCGATCACCACCCGATTCAGATTTTCTTGGCGGATAATCTCCTGTATCCGGTCCAAGGAAGCCAGGCTGCAGCCATGCCCGATCCTTTCGGCAGCCACCACATGGGGCAGTTTGCGGGCGCCACCCACAAGTTCACCGACGTCGATAATCCCGGAGATGTTGTCTCCGCAGTCGCAGACAAACACGCCGATCCTGGGTTCTTCGCCGGTAAGGTCACGTTCGGGGGGAAATTCGTCCTGGTAGTCAGAGGGGAATTCATCTGAGGATTGCCTGGTTCCGTTGGCATTTTTTACGAATCGGGAGGCGTTACCGGCGGCTGCGCTGGCCTGGACCATGGTTTCCGGGATGTCCTTAGGGCTTTCGAACAGGCCGCAAACATAAATGCCCGCCTTGGAAGTGGCCACCGGTTCAAAACTGCCGGTTTTGGCAAAGAGATGTTCATTCAGCTCAATACCCAAATGTTCAGCAAGTTCCCGCGCCTCCTGAGCAACTTTAAATCCGGTGGAGAGAACCACCATATCGAACACTTCCGTTTGCATAGACCCGGCTTCGTAGGTGACGTAGGTGATGGCCAGGTCATTACTAATCTGGTCGCGGACCACGCTGTGAGGTCGGCTGCGGACCAGCCTAACCCCGTAATCATTTTTAGCACGTTGATAATAGAGTTCGTAGTCCTTGCCGAAAGTCCGCATGTCCATGAAGAAGATAGTAGTTTCAATATCTTTATTGAAACGTTCCCGGGTGACCATGGCTTCCTTTAAGGCAAACATGCAACAAGCGCTGGAACAATAGGAGGCGGCCCCGTCGTGGACGCTACGGGAACCCACACACTGAATCCAGGCAATTCGTTGCGGCCTTTTACCATCCGATGGACGCAGTAGTTCGCCATGGGTGGGACCGGAAGCCGATAGAATCCGTTCATACTCTAAACTGGTGACCACGTTGGGATAGGTCCCACTTCCGTAGGTGTCCATGGTCACAGGGTTGAATACTTCAGCCCCAGGAGCCAAAACGATGGCGCCGGCCTCCAGGTGATGCACCGTTGGGGTGTCACCTGGTATAATAGCCCCGGCGTGACAAACCGCCACCATTTCCTCGACGTTTCGGCACCGCTCCATGTCGATGGAAAAAGCGTAAGGTGTGGCTTGTGGGTAGCGCATGCAGGTGGGCGCCCTGGGATCAAGGCCGGGAGTAAACCTAACGACGTCGGGAAATTGCTGATAACAGTCACCGCAAGCCGTACACTTTTGTAAATCGATATAACGGGGTGCAGTCGTCAGGGTTACCTTGAAGTCTCCCGCTTCACCTTCGACCCGGCTAAGCTGGGTCATGGTCATCAATTCGATGTGCAACTGACGTCCACTTTCGGAAAGGTGAGGAGATAGAGTGCATAAGTCACAGTTATTAGTGGGGAAGGTACGGTCCAAGCAGGTCATCAGACCGCCGAGTGCAAAGTGTTTGTCAATCAGCACCACGTTTCGGCCTGCTTCCGCCAGGTCAAGAGCGGCCCGCATACCGCCAACGCCACCGCCAATTACAAGAACCTTATTGTTAGATGGAAGAATCTTTTCATCTGGCATTGATCTACCCTAATCTTTTCTCTGCTCTGGCACATTGAGTTTGATAGAGCCGGTGCGTTCCAGACATTCAGCCGGCCGAGGCCCGGATGCGAAAATTAACCGCATGGAGACGGCCGCCGTTATGTTCCGGTCCGTTATCGGAGACCTGCCTGGTCCAGGATGACGGGAAGCCGGTGTTCCCAGCCCAGTGTTATGATTTGCACTCCCTGGACCAACGGCTTAAGGCTCGCGATAGTTTCCCCGGCAATTCGCAAACATTCCAAGTCTCGATCAGAGGCCTGCCGGATGCGGCGGATCAGATCTTCCGAAATGTGCGCTCCAGGCTCGTTTTGAGCGATGTATCGGGCGACACCCACGGATTTGATTAGAAAGACCGTGGCAATGATGGGGACGCCCAGCCCCTTGGCCCGATCCAGAAAAGAACCGAAGTGATTCACATCGTAAACCGGGGGAGTGGTCAGATACTGGGCCCCGGCCGCAACCGCTTTCCGGGCCAGGTCCAACTCTGCATCCATGGCCTTTTCGTCAACATACGGCCCGATGGCATAACCAACCGTGAATGCAGGACGTCCATTGAGTTCACACCCGGCCAGATCCACCCCTCGCTGAAGGCTTTGGATGGCCCCGAGAAGTCCGAGTTCATCGAGATCATTTACCACCTTGGCGTCATGATGATCTCCATAAGCCATTTGCTCGCCGCGGACCACGATCAGGTTTTGAATCCCCAACACGTGGGCGGCCAGGATGTCGCCCTGCAGGGCCATTTTGTTACGATCACGACCATAGACATGAATAATGGTCTCTATGCCCTGTTGTTGCAGCAGGGCCCCTCCGGCCAGAGCGCTCATCCTCATGATGCCGTTGTCCATATCCGGGACAATAATAGCGTCTAATCGCCCCTTGATTCGTCGGGCGTTGGTCATAAATTCCGAGATGTCGACGCCCTTTGGCGTGTTCATTTCGCCCAAAAGGACGAATTCACCCGCTGACAGTCGTTGTTGAAAACTCATAGTCTCACTTTCCCTTTGTTGATATCCTCATCATATTGAGAAACCTGAAGGATACCCCCGGCTCTGCCCGTTCAACGGCCGGGAGTTTCCACGCAGATAAAAACACATGGCCGACTGTATGATCACAGACTAACGTCCTTTATCTTCTTCAATTGAATCCGATAAAGAGAACTTTCTTCTTCGCCGGCGACCATGGAGATCACCTCATAACAGGATGCCGGCAAGACCTTAAAGAGGTCTGACAGGGTATCAAGATGACAACCCAAAAATTCCAAAGTCTGACCAGTCCGCATTTCCCTCAATACCTTAGTGGCCTTGAGGAGAGTGATGTCGGTTAGGGTCCCGCGAAAGTCGAGTATCTGGTCTGCTATCCGTTCCAATTCCAACGTCCGATTCCGTTTAGGTTCTGATCCGGCTATAGCAGGATTGATGCCAGATGCTAGATAGAATGATCCGGCACCTTTTTATCATTCTAACATCTTGTTTTTATGTATGTTTATTGTTGTTGGCTGTAAACATGGATTGCCAAAGGAATGTTAAAATGCTAAACAGAACTTAGTTTACACATGTTAAATTTTTAACAGGAGTATTTAATGTCTGAGCAAGAATTAGACAGATATTGGAAGACCGTGGTGAGCACCATCAGGGATGGGATTATGATCGTGAATACGTCGGGGGCCATTATCTCCGTCAATAAGGCATTTGAAACCATAACCGGTTTTTCTAGGGAAGAACTGGTCGGGCAGAAATGCTCTATTTTGAATTGCAGTATCTATGAAATGGCTCGGGCGCAACATGGGGATCAATGGTGTGTTTTATTTAATACCGGGAATCTAGAGACGCGAAAATGCACTCTCCTCAAAAAAGATAGGAGCTGCATCCACGCCTTAAAAAATGCCTCCCTGCTACACGACAACACCGGGAAGGTGATCGGCGCGGTGGAAACGATCACCGACATCACCGAGATTATAAAAAAAGACGATGAGATCGCGGCATTTCGCCAGGAGCTCCGATCAGGAGATGGTTTTCATGGATTAATTGGTATTTCCGCTCCCATGCAACAAGTGTTCGATTTAGTCGCCAACGCCGCACTATCGGATGCAGCGGTAATCATCTATGGCGAGAGCGGGACAGGTAAAGAATTAGTCAGCCGTGCCATTCATGAAATCGGTTATCGCAGAACTAAACCCTTGGTTATGGTCAATTGTGCCGCTTTGACGGAATCGCTGCTGGAAAGTGAGCTTTTTGGGCATGTCAAAGGGGCATACACGGGTGCTGTTGTAAGCAGAGCAGGACGATTTGAAATCGCCCATGGGGGAGACATTTTTCTAGATGAAATAGGCGACTTACCCATCTCAACCCAGGTCAAACTGCTTCGCGTGCTGGAGCAAAAAGTAGTGGAACGAGTGGGCGATAATCAGCCCATCCCGGTTGATGTCCGCATCATATCCGCCACAAACAAAAACCTGCTGGATCTTATCGACCAGGGATTGTTTCGCCAGGATTTCTATTTCAGGATCAACGTGATCCCAATTCATTTACCAGCGCTGAGAGATCGGACGGAAGATATCCCCCTCCTGGCAGAGTCATTCTTTAGGAAAATACGTCTCAAGACTGGCAAGGACATTGGCGGAATCAGCACCGACACCATGGAAGCTTTGGTCAATTATTCCTGGCCGGGAAATGTCAGGGAATTGCGAAGCGCTTTTGAATATGCTTTTGTCACCTGTCATGATTCCATCATTCAGCCTCAGCACCTCCCGCCAAACATATTGAAAGCCAAGAAGAAAGTGGTTACTCTTAAGTCTTCATCCCTCGGCCGTAACGAGCTGAAGCAAAAGAACCTTCTCGAAGCCCTTAAACAGGCTGGCGGAAACCAATCGGAGGCTGCTCAAATTTTGGGAGTCTCCAGAGTTACGGTATGGAATCAGATGAAAAAATTTGGCATAGACATTCAAAAAAAAATCGATGAGTGACGATTCCGCCCAGGGGTTGCCCATTGTGGTTCCGCCAATACTCTGACCGGTCACAATCGGCGCTTCAAAAAGGTCTTGTATCTCGGAAAGGGCGGTTATGTTGAAACTATTAACTAATTTGCTGTCGGTCATCTTGCGCTTGCGCCCCCGACTCTCCCTTGCCGGCGGGCGACAATCAACCCTGCTCTGGTTCCGTTCAACGATAAGTTCACGTTCCATTTGAGCTAAGCTCGCCATCACGTTGAAGAAGAAGCGCCAACATCAACTCCAATATAGATGCCGGTTATGCATGATCAGCCCCTTGGTTGGTTTCACGCCTGGCGACCTATCGCTCGCGCTGGCGCATGGTGGACTCCAGCCCCTTAACCAGCGATTGCATTGTGATGTTGTATGGTGTTTCTATACCAGCGCGGATTCCGTACTCGATGAACTTGCCGTTCATGTAATCTATCTCCGTGCGGCGCTTGTTCTCTATGTCCATCAGCATGGATGGTTTATGGTTACCCGCCTTCTTCAGGTAGTCCATTGCGTTCGGGTAATAGTCCCAACCAAGAACGATATCGTTAGCCCTTGCAACTCTTAGGCATTCCTTCATCAATGCATCCACCAGCCCGAAGATGATGGGATCGCTCGTGGCTTGCAACATGGTCAGACCGGTGACCGCGCAGACGGGATTCATGCAGGAGTTCATCACTGCTTTTCTCCAAACCATGGATATGATCTGGTCCGTGTGCTCGGTCGGCAGCCCGCAATTGGTCAACACCTGCGCAATGGTTACTGCGGCGGGCGAGGATTCGGGTGCAAGCTCCTGCAAATAGTGAGGTGGGTGATGAAACGACATGACAACATGGCAGGGGTTCTTTAGACCGCATCCCCAGTTGACCACGCCCCGCATCACCGGCTTGCGGCCAAGCACTTTTGAGATCTCAAGCTCCGTGTCGATCCCGTTTTGCCAACTGACGACGTAGATGCCCTCTCTGTAAAATTCTTCTATGGACGAAACTATCAGCGGCAGCGCATTAGCTTTTACGGTGATGAAAATTGCATCGGGATCGTATTGAGCCAGTTCGTCAACAGTGTGGCACGTATGGGCCACCTTTTGCTGAAGATTCTCCGATCCTTCAATGAAAATACCAGTGGTCGCGGCAGGGTCGACCAGGTCGGCGATAACATCACACATGGAGACCTCATAGCCTCCCTTGGCTAAAAACGCCGCCACTATACATCCCACCGGTCCTGCGCCTACCACTGCAAACCTCTTTGGCTTAAAGTCAGGATTTTCCTTCATCATCGCATCCTTTCCATCTATTTTCCAGTTTCCAGCATCCCAAAGGCTTTGTTATCGAGGATCGTCACGCCCTTCTCTCTCAGTATTTCGATAGCCGCATCGTTGTCGCTGAACCGAAAGATCATCACAGCCTGTCCATGCGGGGATCCATGAAACGCGTACATGCTGATGGGATATACACGCGCATCCTTTAGAGCTCTCAATATATTAGCGAGGCTTTTGGGGGTATCCGGAATTTCCGTCGCAACTACTTCGGTAATGAATGCCGGCATTTGCATCTCCATGAGAATACGCCGCGCAGTAACCACATCCGAGACCAAAAGCCTGAGTTGTCCAAACTCCCCGGTATCAACCAGGTTGAGGGCCCGTAAATTGATCCCTGCATCACCCAGGGCGCTGGTAACCTGATAAAGTCTGTCCGGCGAATTTTCTATGGACAAGGTGATTTGCTTTAGCTTCATAAGGATCTCCTGTGAAGAAGTATCGTTTTTATTCCTCCAGCTCCGGCATCTGGGCTTACAATCCCAATATATGACGAACATGAACATAAAGAAGAAGGGGACCGCTTGAGAGTCGATCCCTTCCTTCCATTGATTTTATTGAAAACGTCTCTCCCGAATGGGTGTTAAAGGAGATTATTCCCTTTCAGGCGATTGATAATTTCGGTTGTGGATTTTCGTCTGTCCATCGTATAAAAATGAAGACTCGGAACTCCTTGTTTCAAGAGCCCTGCACACTGTTCCACAGCAAAGTCAATTCCTACCTTAAGAACAGCGTCCTTGTCCGCCTCATCCACGGCGTCCAGGTTTGCTTTCAGTTCAGGTCAATGTCATTGACTTAAGGGTGCGGACAAACGAGCTAATTTTTTTTAAAATAGACCATTCCGATTAAGCCCCAACGGGGCGCTCTAGGTTAGCCCAGGGCAGTGCCCTGGGAAATACGGCATGTTACGTGTCAGCGGGATGGTCAGGAGGTCGACCGGCCCCCAAAATCATTTCCCCTGAATGGAATGTCCGGCTACGGCTGAAGTACGGGATTGCCGGCGGTTTTATGTGACTATTACATGGTTTTTATATAGTCGCCACCCCTACCCAGGGCGTTGCCCTGGGCTAACATAGAGCGCCCTTTCAGGGCTTCATCGGAATTAACCATTTATTAGAATAGGATCCGATGACCCTACCCTTAAGTCAATGACATTGCAGTTCAGGTTACAAGATCAACCAGGCTTGGCCTGGCGCACCATATTACACCGATTTGCACAGATTAGGGCCAAAATAAATCTGTGACTCTTTTTAATCTGCGAAATCTGCGTTAATCTGCGAAATCTGCAGATACATTTCTGGTGGTTAATTAATAAACTCGTCGAACTCAGGCTATAAGCACGATACATATGGGTTGCCGAATGCACAAAGGCATCAGGGTCAAAATCAGCATTGCGGCCCGATTGTCCTATAACTTGAATTCTATCCCCGGGTTTTCTCTGTTTTCAGACAAACACCACCAAAACCCAATTCAGAAGACCGGCCATAGAAACTGCGGTGATAAAAATGGCCGAGGCCATCAGGATGGCGCTCTTAACCCCGAGTGTCCTGGCCATCGCCGTGAACGTGGCGAAACAAGGGAAAGCCATAGTCGTGAGAATCACGGCCACAATACACTGGACATAGTTAAGCTGGCCTTTGCGAACAAGATTTATGACCTGCCCCACGCCGGCTTCATTTCGGGCTAGACAAAGAATCATAACGTCGACCATGGCCAGAGGAAGTCCGAGCAATCCTTCGATCAACGGTCTCAGCAACTTTTTAGTCGCTTCCAAAAGTCCCAGCTTCTCAAGAGTGAATAACCCGACGGCGGCCAGAACAAAAACCAAAAGGGATTCCCGAAGAAACGAGTATAACCGAAAATAGGTCTTCTTTAAAACCCATTTGAGTTTGGGTAGCCGGATAGGCGGGAGATCCTGAATAAAAGCCAGGTTGAGTTCAGTTCTCTTTAAGAACCGATTCAACAAAAGACCGGCGCATATTTCCGACAAGACTAAGACCGCGAACACAATCATAAAGGCGCTCCACCCCATGAGACCCAGAACGCTTATGTCCAGACCCAATTGAGGAGCACAAGGGATGGCGAAGGACAACAAAAAAATCACGATATATTTTTCTCTTTTTGAAGGAATAGTCCTGGCCGTCAAAGTGGCCATAGCCTTACAGCCAAAACCAAGCACCAGAGTGATTAATCCTTCACCACCCAGCCCAAGTTTTTCCAGGATTCTTTTCGTCAGGACCGACAGGTTGAGAATATAGCCTGTATCTTCCAAGGTATTGAGCAACAAAAGAAAGACCGTTAAAATCGGCAGGACCGTCAGCAGAGCGTTGACCAGCCCCAGGGAAATAACCCCATAATCGCCGATAAAAAAATCATGCCAGAAACCGGCGGGCAAAACCTTGGACAGGATTGCCTCCACCGGGACCCAGAGTTTGTTGGTCAGCCACTCGGAGATACCATTAGCCACATGCACCACCAACATAAACATTATCGATAAAATCACTACCAGAATCGGTGGCCCAAAGATAGGATGCCGGGTCAATCGGGCTATCGTTTGATACACTTCTTTTTGGGAAACCTTCTGCCTCTTTACAACCTTTTCCACCAGATCATCGATCCAGGAGCTTCGGTGTTTGTCAATAGCCCGATTAAGCCCCCCGAGAAATTGCCCGGATAGATTCTCCATCTCTTGCTTTAGTTCGGTCAGGATCTCACTGCCGCAAGTCTTTTGTAAGTACTCCATAACCAGCGGATCCTGCCTCATCAAGAGAAAAGCCACCAGGTGGCGGAAATGGATGTGCTCAGGCAGCTTGGACGCCAAAACCATCAAGCCCTGATCGATCACAGGGCCGTAGCTGACAGCAGATAATTTTCCAGGTTTGGCTCTGGCAATGGCCGCCTTTAATTCACTGACGCCACCACCGGCCACGGGAATGGATTCCACCACGGGAACGCCTAGCAGCCCGGACAGACCTGGGGAGTCAATCCAGATCCCTTTTCGGGCTGTTTCATCGAGTGCGTTTAAGGAAATGATCAGAGGGATGCCGGTAAGAATCAGCTCGATGGTCAAGACTAATGATTGTTTCAAACGATTGGCGTCGATGCACTGGATGATCACATCGGGCGGTTCGGAAAAAATCGCCTCTCGCACCAGCTTGTCTTCTTCAGAATACGAATAGACACTCAGTAGGCCGGGGGTATCGATTATTTCATAGACCTGTTCTTCTATTTTGAACCGGGCTCGTTTCATTTCTATGGTGGTTAACGGGGAGTTGGCCACTGCTGTGTATTGTCCGCTTAAATTGATAAAAACATGGCTCTTCCCGGTGTTGGGCAACCCGACGATCATGACCTTTGGGTCGGCTTTTGTTGCGGTTGACATGATCTTGATCCTCTTCAGAAAAATTGAGAAAAAGGGCATAATCGTTCAGAATAAAACTTTTGCATGTCATGACCACGGCTTCTAAATCTTGCCGGGTCGTTTCCGCCCGGGCATAAACCCATTAGACCACCAGGGACCAGGCCTCTTTTCCTTCGACGAGAGATCCAGCTTGGGACGTTCAGCCGGCGGTCCCTGGGACCAGACACAAATGGAGGCCACGATGTCCTCATCCAGGGCAATGCTGGCCCCTTCACATTCGATCACAAAACATGGATAGCGCTGGTGCAGCTTAACATTGATTCCGGGCCTGACCTGGAGGTCGTCAAGTCTATGGAGCAGATGGTCGTCTCGGCAATTGATATAGGCAATGCGGGCCGATTGATTCAATTCAGCTTCAGTTAACGGGATAACCATGTTGCGCGTTGTCTGTTCGGAGCGGCGGCAGCACTCGCCTTCCGGGATGGACATGCCGTGGGGACAGGTCCGGGGGTGTCCCAGGAGGATACAGATACTGTCCACCAGTTCCGAAGTAACGGTATGTTCAAATTCACAGGCGCCGGTTTCAAATTCTCCGCCCAAGACATTGTGAAGCAGTCGCTCTGCTATCCTGTGCGCCCGGATAATCCGGCGGGCCTCTTTCTCTCCCGACTCGGTTAGAACAATTTTTCTATTTCCCTCACTTAACGCCACCATCCCGTCTACGGCCAATTCTTCCACCAACTGGGCATCGAAGTCGCCTTTCATGGAATCTTCCAGGTACTCGACGGCTTCCTGCTCTCCCACTTTCTTTCCCCACAATCGTTCTAAGTGTTCTTCCTTCTCTCGCTTTCGATTCCGCACGTTATCCACCTTTTCAAGTTACAACAGGTCCGCCGGGGTTCAATATAATGCTCCGGCTACGGCAACATGGCTCATAACCAGGAGAATCATCGTCATAAAAAACAGAATTGCTCAGATGCGAGCGAAAATGGATCTGTGGATCTTTTCCATCTGCGTTTATCCGGGAAATCTGCGGATACATTTCTGTTACTCAACTAAAAGAACTCGTCCAACTCAGGCCTTTTGGCTCTATGCACTATCTATAACGATATTCATTATCATTAAAAAGAGTTTTTAAAAAATGTCACCGACAATTCTTGCAAAGACCGTATATTTCCAACTTGTGCCGAAGGGGCAGGAAATCGTTCGCCTCGGCCAGCCTCTCCTGGAGCTGTTCGATCTGGTTGTTGTTCACCTCAATAAAACATTTGCATTTTAGACAGATGAGATGGTCATGATGGGTCCGTCCGCAGGTTGGCTCAAACCTGGTTTTTTCATTGCCGATTTTTATTTCGTCAGCCAGGCCGCATTCCCGGATTAAGTTCAAGTTCCGATGCACCGTGGCATAACCTATCCCGGGATGGATCCGGGTGACGATCTGGAACAGTTCTTCTACGGTGAGGTGCCCGGCGGCCGACAGGAAGGCGTCGATAATAGCATCCCTTTGCCAGGTGTGGCGGAGGCCCTTGGCTTTGATATAGCCTCTAAAAATCTCTTTAGCGTTAGGTGTGATCATTGCCTTCTGTTGTTATTGATATTCATTATCAGTATAATGACAAATTAAAGCTCACTTGTCAAGAACAAAATTAAGCAGCAGCCTGCCTTACCGGCGGGACCGGATCGGCAAGCCAACCCTGTTGCACCTGCTCACTGCAGCCGAAAACAAGACGTTAGCTATTTCTCCTTGATTGACCGATTGTTGGATCGGGATCTCCGGCAACCGGTTATTATTTTTGTCGTTGATAACGGAAAACCAAGGGGTTAACCTGATTCAGAGGCACAGTCGCCCCAAGCCCCCTACACTTCCCCCGTTGGTTTCTTATTGCTCATGAAGTATACCGCCGGCATGAGGATCGGCCAGGGCGGTCCGGATGTGTTTAGGCAGAGAGAACATGCCCTGGTGAGATTCAGGGTCATAATGCTTGAGCTTCAAGTTCCTCAAGGCGATGGCCCGGCCGATCTCGGCCGCGGTACACCGGTCTTTAAGGTCCGCCGGCCCGGCCATGGCAAAAGCATTGATATCGGCAAAAAGCGTAATGGGCGTATGGTAAGGAACGACGCCTTCAAAAAGCCTGCTCAGGGTTTTAATAATGGAAACGAAGGGCAGGTGAAAACCGGGTTCGGTATGCTCGGCAATGGTGGCCAGAATGCCTCCGCCGGCCAAGCGGGATTTGGCCAAAGCATAAAATTCAGAGGTGGCGAAAGGAGATGGAAACTCTTCAAAATCGCTCTTAACATCGATAAAGATAATATCAAAAAAATCTTCCGTGTTGGCCAGATAATCCCTGGGGTTCCGGTAGATCACCTCCACCCGTGAATCGTCAAATGCCCCCTGGAGCCAGTCTTTGAGATTTTCCTTAGCCAACCTGACCAGTGTTTCATCCCGTTCAGCCAGAACAACCCGGTCCACCGGAGAGTGTTTTAAGATTTCGTTCAAGATCAATCCTTCACCGCCGCCGGCCACGAACACCCGCTTGGGACAGGCATGGGCCAGCATGGCCGGATGCACCAAAGCTTCGTAGTAAACCTGTCTATCCAAACTTGATAACCTGGCCATCCCGTCGAGAAAAACAGCCCGGCCGAAAAACTGCGTATCAGCGATGATAATCTCCTGGTAAGGTGATTCGGTTTGGGCGATAACCCGGTTGACTTCATACATGAAGGACCGGTTCTTTTTTGAATAATCAATGATCCAGTTATTTGAGCTCATCTTTTCACTCCCGCCTGATAATTCCTGGTTGGACGCCCGTCTGGTCCATGGTTGTTCATGTTTTGATCATATCCGCCGGCGCCTAAATGTTGCATGATCCGGGTTTGGGAAGGTTCAATAGTTTAGAGTCGCTGATGATCATGCCAAAATCAGGATTATTCAGGTCATCGCGCAGGTATTTGGGAGCCGAAAACAAGTTTGTGTGGGTTTCGCCGTCATAGAACTTCAATCCCGCGTTCAGGTTACCAACCGTGGCGTCCACGTGGGCCGGGGTCATGATTTCAGGCAGGGGGCTGTCGCTGGCTAAGACGAATCCCCAGATGACCCGGTAAAAATAGATCATGGTATAGTAGGGCATGACGTATTTAAAGACCTGTTTCAAGGTCTTGATGATGGAGACGTGGGCGTATTGCTCGCCCATCAGGGCGTGTTCCGCCTGGGCGGCGAAAACGCCTCCCTCATTTAAACGGGATTTGACGATGTTATAGAAATCCAGGGTGAACAGTCCGGCCGAGGGACTGCCCTCGAATGGGTCGGTCAAGTCCATGATTATACAATCGAATTTCTCATTAGTCGTGGCCAGGTAACCACGGGCGTCCTCATGTTTCAGCTCTACCCGGGGGTCATCAAAGGCGCCCTGGTGCCATTCATAGAGATGCTGCCTGGCCATGTCGACCATGATGTCGTCGATGTCGATCATGAGCACCTTTTCCACTGAGTTATGCTTCAGGGTCTCCCGAACTACGGCACCTTCGCCACCCCCGGCCAGGAAGACTTTTTTGGGCCGGCCATTGGCCACCAGGGCGGGATGGATTAATGTTTCGTGATAAATGTGTTCATCCAGGGCAGCAGACTGGGGTACTCCGTCCAGAAACAGAGCCTTACCAAAATGGTCCACATCGGCGATCAAGATATTCTGAAAACGCGACTGGGTGGACACGATGGTCTTTTTGATCTTAAACATATGAGCTCGGCACCGGCCGAAGAATTCAATAAGCCAGTTTTCTGTGCGCATGGTCGTCCCCTTGATGCGGGTTGCTGGTTACGGGTCAATGTCATTGACTTAAGGTCGCAAGGTCATCGGATCCTATTCTAATAAATAGTCTATTCCGATTAAGCCCTGAAAGGGCGCTCTATGTTAGCCCAGGGCAACGCCCTGGGTATGGGTGGCGACTATACAAAATACCATGTAATACCCACATAAAATCGCCAGCAATTCCGTACTCAGCCGTAGCCGGATATCCCATTCAAAGGAAATGACTTTGGGGGCCGTCCGAC
>JADFXY010000110.1:0-1255 GCA_015233355.1 Deltaproteobacteria bacterium
CTGTGTGCTGCATGTACGCCATCAAGGAAGCCGTCATCGCCAAGGAACATTCCCACGAAGACTTGGACGCGGCGATTTTCTTCATGGACATGCGCACCTATGGCAAAGACTTTGAACGCACCTATGAAAACGCCAAACAAAGCGGCGTCCGGTTCATTCGCGTCCGGGTCCATTCCATCTATGAATTGCCGGATAAATCCCTGGAGATATCCTTTGCCACCGAAGACGGGCAGAGCGTCCAGGAGCAGTTTGATATGGTGGTCCTCAGTCAAGGCCTGGAAGTGGCTGCCGAGACAGTGGAACTCTGTGGCAAGCTGAACGTAGAACTCAGAGACAGCCGGTTCATTAAATCCGGTTCCTTTAGTCCGGTGGCCACCAGCCGTCCGGGAGTTTATGTCTGCGGGGCATTGGCCGGTCCCAAAGATATCCCCTTATCCGTAATGGAGGCCTCAGCCGCAGCCTGTGCGGCCGGCAGCGGCCTGGTGGCGGCTCGGGGTTCATTGGTCCAGGAAGTTGTCACTCCCCCGGCCATGGATATCCGAGGCCGGGCCCCGCGTGTCGGTGTATTCGTCTGCTCCTGCGGGATTAACATTGCCGGTGTGGTCGATGTCCAACAAGTGGTGGAGTACGCCAAAACCTTGCCCAACGTGGTTTACGCCGAGAATAATCTCTTCACCTGCTCCCAAGACACCCAGGATAAGATGGCCGAGGTGATCAAAGAGCAAAAATTAACCAGGCTGGTGGTCGCGGCCTGCTCCCCCAAGACCCATGAACCGCTCTTCCGGGAAACCCTGGTGGCGGCCGGTCTGAACAAATACCTCTTCGAGATGGCCAATATCCGTAATCATGATTCCTGGGTCCATGCCGGACAGCCGGCCCAGGCAACTCAAAAGGCTAAGGACCTGGTCAGGATGGCCGTGGCTAAGGCCGCTCTTTTGCAGCCGTTAGACGAAGTCAAGCTGTCGATCAATCCGTCTGCCCTGGTTATCGGCGGTGGCATCGCCGGGATGACCGCAGCCCTGGAATTGGCCCGGCAAGGCTTCATGACCCACCTGGTGGAAAGATCAAACAGACTGGGCGGAAACGCCTTAAGTCTGCGGATTACCGCCCAGGGTGAAGAGGTGCAGCCGTATTTAACCGAGTTGATCGGGAAAATGGAAAGTGAACCGTTAGTTACGGCCCATCTGAATACTACGATCAGCAAAGTTGATGGGTTTGTCGGCCATTTCGAAACGACGTTGCTGACGGCCGGTCA